>DYLS01000015.1:51705-53847 GCA_020721965.1 Blastopirellula marina
TCTGCCGTGAACGCGAAGACGCGCTCGGGCCCGCCGGTGCCCGCCACGCCGTGGGATGCTCCCCAATCAATGCCCAGCTTGGCAATGCCTCGCTGTAAGACTCCCCGGAAGAGCAGTTCCTCGCCCCAGCCTGCCGCTGCCGCGATAAGCAAAAGGTGCCACCACCGGCAGCGGGCGAACAGCGGGACAACGACCCGGTCCAGAAAATCGCGAAGCTCCCGCCACGCCTTTCCCGGCATGTGATACGCCACGGTAGCCATTGCCAACATGGGAAGGGTCGCCAGGCAGCCCCAGGCTACACCCTGCCAGCTCCAGAGCCACGAGGAGAAGGGATCGATGCCGACGATCCCCCCCGCCCCCCACGCGAGAAAGCCAAGTAGGACCTCGAACCCTCCCCCCACCAACAGGATCCGCGTGGGGCTTGGCGGAGAAGAGGTCATATCGCGAGGAAATGCCGGGACTTCCGAGAGCATGATGCTTTGGTCGCCAGAAATGCCATGAGGATACAGCGGGCCGGGGCGAGCGGCGCCGCTCGGTTTGCTTCCTGCTGCGAATCGTGGTGTGGCGGCTATTCCGTGGGCGGTACGGGCGCCTTTGTCTCCAGCGTGGCCCGGTCGCCCAGCAATGCCTTCAATCCGCCCTCCCTCAGCCAATGCCGCGCCGCCGTGTCATCCCGCAGATAGGCGTCCCAAAAGGCCAAACTGGCGGCACAGATCAGGCGATGAAACTCCGCATCTTGACCGCGCTGCCTGGACCCTGCGGACATCCGCATCCGCCCGCTGAAGATCATGTGGTCGCCGTCCCGAAAGATGATCAGATACTGTTCGCTGCCCGAGATATGGTCGAAGGGGATGCGGCGGTCCTCAACGCTGGTCCTGCCAATGGGGCTGTCGTCCAACGTCCCCGTCATGTGCAACAACGGGACGTGGATGGGCGCGTAATCTTGGTCGAATTGGCGACGCCACTGGGACACCGGAGAACTCATGGGAATCGCGGCACGAATTCGCGGATCGGATCGATCGCGGCGTGGTAAACCTACCAACTGACCGACGGCGACCAAGGTCGTCATGGCCCCGAACGAGTGACCCGACATGCCGATACGGTCCAGGTCCAGTTTTCCGGCAAGGGGATTGGGCTGCCCCTCCAAGCTCGACGCACGCTCCAGCTCCGACAATTGGTCCAGGGCAAATTTGACGTCCAGGTAACGATCTTCGGCGGCGCGAGGATTGCCAGCCGCCTGCCGCATCCGGTCCATGATCTCGCTGGGGCGACTTTCCCGCCAGACTGACTCGTCACTACCGGGATGCTGAAGATGGACCGCCGCGTATCCATGACTCGCCCAGTACTCGCCAAGATAGGCGTAGCCCTCTCGCGATCCCCCCAATCCGTGCGAGAACAAAATGACGGGGCATCGCCCGGAATTACCCACGGGGTAATAAACTTTCACCGGAATACTTCGCTGCCGCGCCCCATCTTCCCATGTAGCCAACAGCGATTTGACTTCCCACGGTCCCCGTTCCCCCGAGTATTTCCCAGCCGAGAGGTGGTTGCCCGGCTGCTCACCCGCTACAGCCAGGCCATCCACCATCAGGGAAACGCCCCCCAATACGACAAAGAACCTGGCGATACCCATTGCCCAATGTCCTCTCTAGGCGAATCACTCGCGACCAACCACAACTTTTCCCATCGTTCGGGACATTTTCAACCGTCGTAACGGTATCATTATAGCCCACGGCCTCGTACTCCGCCGTCGTGGCCACGGGAGGACGTCCTGGGAATATCACGTGGCCGGGCGACCTCTGCGAACACCGAGTGATCAGTGCGAGCCGCGAGTAAACAGCAAAGGGCGGTGCCTGTGAAGCAAGCGATGCGGCTGAAAGAAACGCCAGCGGAGGAGCCTTGTGCGTCAGCCCGAGGTGGAGAAACCACGGAAACTCGCCGATTTCGACGTATGCGTTCGGCCTTCGCGCCGCCGGCTTGCGTGAAGCCACCACCAGCTTACGCCGGTGGCTCGGGATGCTTCCTCGAACCTGCCAATTTGGACTGGCTCGCCGCCCAAATCGGCCGACTCCCGCATCCAAGAACGAGGATCCCCCGCTTTGCCACCCCCCTTCCGCCACCGCGGTGCGGGGTGAACTTCAG
>DYLS01000285.1 GCA_020721965.1 Blastopirellula marina
GCCGTAGGGGTTGAGCAGGGTGAACAGGTTGCCCGTGAACATCATGTTCTCGTCAATCGGCACGCCGCGGGCCAGGTTGGCGAAGGCGGTACCGAGCAGCAGGGCAGAGAGGAACGAGCCGATGGCGATCATCCAGTCGAAGCGGTTGCGCCAGGCTGGGTGGGCGTCTTTGGAGCGATATTCAAAGGAGATACCGCGCAGGATCAGACCGACCAACAGCAGAAACAGCGCCAGGTAGAAACCGCTGAACATGGTGGCGTACCAGTGTGGGAAGGCTGCAAAGGTCGCGCCGCCCGCGGTGAGCAGCCAGACTTCGTTCCCGTCCCAGACCGAGCCGATGGCGTTGATGATGGCGCGGCGTTCCTCGTCTTTTTTGCCGAGGAAGGGCAGGAGCATTCCCACGCCGAAGTCGAAACCTTCGAGGAAGAAGAAGCCGGTCCACAGGACGGCGATCAGGATGAACCAAATGATTTGCAAAGTTTCGTATGACATTTGTGCCTCCGTTAATCCTGCCCGCCAACGTAATCTTGCCCGCCAACGAGCGAGGGAGCAACGTCAACCGATTCGTGCATGGCCGCATCGGGTCCGGCGGCGGCGTATTTTTTCATCAGTTTGACCATGGCAACTGCCAATGCGCCATAGACGACCGTGTAGCCGACCAGCGAAATCCACAGGTCGAGGGTGGTCAGGTTCGGGGAGACGGCGTCTTCCACTTTGAGCAAGCCGAAGACGATCCAGGGTTGGCGTCCCATTTCGGTCAGGATCCAGCCCGAGACGTTGGCGGTGTAGGGCAGGAATAGCGCGCCGAAGGGGACGAGTTTCATCCATTTGGCGGTCTCGTAATCTTTCTTGCGGGTTGCCCACAAGAACCAGGCAGACGCGCCCATCATAATCAGACCGAAGGACATCATGATGCGGAACGTCCAGTAGGTGACGACCATCAGCGGGACGTAATCGCCGGGACCATATAGTTGTTCGTAGGCTGCCTGGAGTTCGTTCACGCCCTTGACTTCGCAGGTGAAATTGTTGCAAGCCAGGAAACTCATCACGTAGGGAATGCGGATGGACCAGACTTCCTGCTTGCCGGTCAGGTCGCCGATGGTGAGCAGGGAGAATGAAGCGGGCTGTTCGGTTTCCCAGACGGCTTCGAGCGCGGCAAGTTTCATCGGCTGCACTTCCGCCATGTATTGACCCATGGTGTGCCCGCCGAGGAAGACCAGTGTGCTGGCGATCAAACCCGTCAACGCGCCGATTTGGAAGGAGCGCTTGAAAAAGTCCAGGTTTTGCTTGCGGACGAGGTGCCAGGCGCTGACAGCCAACATCAGGAAGGCGGCCATGGCGAGGCCGTCGGCGAGGGTGTGCCAGACGAAAATCCACGCCTTAGGGTTGGCAACCAGGGCGCCAAAATTGACCATTTCCAGCCGCCCATTGGCTTCATTGATCACATAGGAAGCGGCTGGCGGGGCCTGCATGAAGCCGTTGGCGAGCAAAATCCAGATTGCCGAAAGATTGGAACCAGCCGCCACCAACCAGATGGAAGCGGCGTGTACTTTTTCAGGCACTTTACCTTCGCCGAAGATCCAGATTCCGAGGAAGGTGGATTCCATGAAGAAGGCCAGCAGGGCCTCCACCGCCAGCGGCGCGCCGAAAATGTCGCCCACGAAGCGGGAGTACTCCGACCAGTTCATGCCGAATTGGAATTCCTGCACGATACCGGTCACGACGCCGATGGCAAAGTTGATCAGATATAACTTGCCCCAAAACTTTGCCATTTTGTTCCAGGTTTCGTCCCGGGTTTGATAGTAGCGGGTCTGAAAATATGCCACAAACCAGCCCA
>DYLS01000016.1:0-4071 GCA_020721965.1 Blastopirellula marina
CACGAATTTTTGCAACAGTCGGGCGTGAAGCAGGTGTACATCTGCGGATTGGCTACCGATTACTGTGTGAAATGGACCGCGCTCGATGCTTCGTCGCTGGGGTACCGCGTCGCGGTGGTGTACGACGCCTGTCGCGGGGTGGGGCTTCATCCCGCGGACGTGGAAAAGGCCCTGCGCGAAATGGCCGCTGCCGGGGCCGAACTCGTATCGTCACAGGATACGTTGCGTCACGCGATCCTCTGATCCCCTGCGAAATGCCTTCCGCCGATGATTCTGGAGGCCATCCTCGACGATGGCCTCGCTGCCGTGGTGTTGTGGGGTGGGCAGAGGTTTTCTCGGGCTAACAGCCGTGTACTCGGGTTAGCACCCGTGTTGTCGGGAACACAGAGCGTATTCCGCTCGATTCAGGGGCGATGGATGGTTCGCCAGCGATGACCCAGCCGTCCACCCCTTGCACGGGCCGGACATGGAGGATTCGCCCTTGTCGCGGGGTGTGTCTAACGGCGGCTCAGGGTGCTTGGAACTGATAACTCCCCGATCCGATTTCCAGCACCACGCGATCACCCTCGCGACGAAGGATGCGGACCCCCTCGCGTTCGGTGATCGGCTTACCGCCCTCCAGCACCTCGCCGCCGGGAGACGGCACCCAGAGTGTTGCCGTGCTGTTGGGTGGAATGGTGACATCCCATTCGAATCGTCCTTCACCGCGGCGCCAATGGCTGACGATATCACCGTAGGGTCCGCGATGGACGGCCCGCACCCAGGCCAAATCGCCCGGCAACTCTGGCCGCATCAAGACGTGTTTGAAACCCGGCTGCTCGGGGTCGCTGGCGATTCCGGCAAGGTGTTCGTACATCCAGATCAGCAGATCGCCGACCAGCATGACATGGTTGTGGGAGTTCATGGCCGGATCGGCGGTGTTGCCGTTCCACAACTCCCATATCGTGGTGGCGTCTTTTGTGATCATATAGCCCCAACTGGGATAAGTCGTTTGGGCGGCCAGCTTGTAGGCCAAATCGCCGCGGCCATTCTTGGTGAGGGTCCGCATCAGCCATTGCCCGCCGATGAGGCCCGTCCCCACGTGCTCGTGCGTTTCATCGACGATCTTGCGTTCGAGATAGCGGAGGAGTGCCGGACGATCGGCCTCCGGAGCCAGCCCAAAGGCCAAGGGAAGGACGCTGGAGGTTTGTGACCCGTTGTCGTAGTGGTCGTGTTCGGGCGAAAGGAAGCGGCGGTTGAAGGCCGCTGCCAGACGGTCCGCGAGCGAGTGGAAGCGGGCTGCATCCTCTGGACGGTCCAGCACGTTGGCGTAACGCTGCATCAAACGGGCACAGTGGTAAAAATAGGCCGTGCCCAGCACTGCTTTGGCGGTGCGTCGGGCGGGGTCTTGGGAATGGATCAGATGGGGTGCCTCCGGGGGGACGCACCAATCGCCGTATTGGTCACGCGGCATGAGGTCGTCTTCCAGAAAACCGGCCATATAATCCATCCAACGCACCATGGCGGGATAGACTCGGGCCAAGGCCCGGCGGTCATCGAATTGCTCGATGAGCGTCCCCGGGATGATGATCAGGCTGGAAGGCCAGGTTACGTTATCGGAATACAGCGGCCAGTACGATGGCGCCACGTCGGGGACGCTGCCGTTCTCTTTCTGGGCATCGGCCATGTCTTGCAGCCATTTGGCATAGAGCGGGGCGTTGAGGAAGAGAAAAGTCTCCCCCTTGGATTCGGCAGACCGATCCCCCAGCCAGCCTTGCCGCTCGTCGCGCTGCGGGCAATCGGTGGGGATGCTGCGGTAATTGCCACGCACGCCCCAGAAGATGTTGTGATAAATGCGGTTGAGCAGGTCGTTGGAGCATTGCCACTCGCCCGCTAGCGGCATATCGTCGTGGACGACGCGGCCCTCCACGGCGTCCAAGCTGGGACGGCCGGGGTAGCCCGTCATCTCCACGTAGCGGAATCCATGATAAGTGAAGCGAGGTTCCCAAACTTCGGGTTCGCCTCCTTTGAGGACGTAACGATCCGTCACTTTGGCCCCCCGGATATTGTCGAGATACAACGACCCGTCCTCGCGGATCGTCTCCGCGAATCGCAGTTGCACGACTTGCCCGCGAGGCCCTTCCACGTGGAGCCGGCACCATCCCACCATGTTCTGACCCATATCGAAGATGAACACGCCGGGACGGACTTCGCGGAGGGCCTTGGGGGACAGAGTCTCGGTTACGCGGATCGGCTCCATGTTCTGGGCCACGAGCTGCCCACCGGGCGGATCGACGAGTTGAACGGCCTGCCAGGACGAATCATCGAAGCCGGGGCGGTCCCAGCCCGGCATTTCGAGTCGGGCATCGTATTCCTCCCCGTCATATTCATTGTTGGCCACGATCGGACCGGCCGCGGTCAACTTCCAACTCCCATCGCTGACGATCCGCTCTCGTGCGCCGTCCTCGTACTCCACCTCCATTTGGAAGAGCAGCTTGGGGTAGCCATAGGTCTGCGTTAGAGTCGGCTCACGGAGCCTTGGTGCGAAATAGCGGCCATTACCCAAAACCACCCCCACGGCGTTTTTGCCTGCCTGGAGCTGCCGGGTCACGTCGTACGCCAAGTAGAAGACTCGTTTGGGATACTCCGTCAAAGCGGGAGACAGGACCTGGTCGCCGACCTTTTTGCCGTTGAGGTAAAGCTCGGAAAGCCCCAAGCCGCAAAGGTAGGCGGTCGCACGGCGTACTGGCTTGGAAAGCGAGAACTCTTTGCGCAGCCAGCGTGCTGGCAATCGCCGGCTATCGGCCTCGGGCGACGAGATCTCTCCCCAGGGGGCCATGCCCACCTTGCCCAGCACGGCGGCTGGCGCCCAGGCGGAATCGTCAAAGTCCAGTCCTTGCCAGCCTTCCATGGCCTGCGACGAGCTTTTCCAGCTTGCGTCGCCGTCGACCAGGATTGGGCCGCCGTCCTTGAGTTCCACGTTCAGCCGCACGAGGACGCCGGCGGGATTGGGAGCATCACCAGCGTTCTCCACCTCCAGCGCCAGGACATTCTGGCCGGGACGCAAGGCTGCTGTGACATCGAGGTCTGTCGTGGCGCGGAAGCTGTTTGCTCGTCCAACGAGCTTGCCGTTGACAAAAACTTGAGCGAAGTTATCGGCGGCCACCCAAAGTTGCGCCTTGTTCCACCCGCTCGCTTGCGGTAATTCAAATTCGCGACGAAACCACCGTTTGCCCGGCGGTGGCGAGGGTAAATCTGCGGCGTGCCAAATCCACGATGAATCCTCGACGATCAGTGCCCCGGAAGCCGTCTCGTCCTTGCCGATCCAATGACCTGTCCAGTCGTCCGGGGACAGCAAACCCACACTCCACCGACCAACCGTGCTCCAGGGGCTTGGGCGGCCGTCACGGTCCCAAACGCGCACCTTCCAATAGCAGGCTTGGCCGCTTTGCAACGGTTTACCCTGATAAGGCACTTGGATCGATCGATCGGAATCGACCTTACCCGAATCCCTGATGTCTGCCTCGCCGGTTGCCAAAGCCTCCTCTGAACTTGCGACCAGAATCTGATACGCTGTTTGAACCTCGCCGCGCCGCGACGCCACAATCTGCCAGCTTAATCGAGGATGCGTCTCATCAATGCCGACTGGGCAGACACGGTATTCGCAGCGAAGGTTTGTCACTTGCGTGGCGGCGGGTTGAGCCTGCACCGGTGAAAACTGGGACGCAGCAAAAATGAACGCTGCGGCAACCCCGATCGCCCAACGGACGAGAACATGTTCAGGTCTTCGGAAGCTCGACATGTTGCTTTTCCTCCAGCGGTTTGGGTAACTGGTGCATAACTAGATGAACTGGTGCGTAACGAGACGAAGTACTGCGTAACCAGACGAAGCGGAATACGGGAATCTGCTGCATCTGCACCGACGAACGTGGCTGGCGAACGTGGCTGGTGATGTGAGGCGATTATACCGTGGCGAGGGGCTGTTCGTGAATCCGAGCTGCAATGTGCCGTCGGCCCAGCCCCCGACGAGCGAATGGTAAATCAGCGGATAGCAGATCAATGAACGGGAAATCAACGGATGGTAAATCAACG
>DYLS01000016.1:4171-53590 GCA_020721965.1 Blastopirellula marina
AAATCAACGGATGGTAAATCAACGACCGGTGAGTCAACGGCTGGCAAATCAACCGTCGAGAACTTGCCGGGAGAAATGCGGTCCCCGCAGGATTTGATTTTCAACCGACGGCGATTTTTTTACCGATGGCGATGGATTGTTATCGATCGCGACGTGGCAGGCAAGGAGAGGCCCCGCCAAGCCAGATCAACCCAAGCGAGATTATGTTGAAAACCCTGGCGGCGGGACTGGCGGCCAAGGGAAACATCTGGTAGCGTAAGCGAAGGTGTCCGGGTCAGTGCCGGTGAGATATCTGGTTCGCGGTAAAGTCGCGGATCAGAGGCAATGAGTTCTTCGGTCTTTCAAAGGGTTGGCCTGCAAATGAAAGTCCTTGTTCCGTGTGTTGCGTTGGGATGTTGGCTATCACTCTTGGCGGCTAGCGGCTGGGGACTTTGGCAAGGTTCCGCCTGGGCGGAAGCAGCAGGGCAAGAGGGTGCCCCCGCGGCGCCCGCTGGCCCGAAAAACGCCGACTTTCAGAAGATGTTTCAAGAATGGCAGCAGCAACTGGCGCAGCTTGAAGAGTTGAGGTTGCAATATCGCTCGGCGAATCCAGCGGAGATGGCCGAGTTGCGACAGAAGTTTGAGGCAGGATACGAAAAGTTGGAGGCGGATTTGCCGAAATTGATCGCCGCCGCGGATGCAGCCTTCGAAGAAAGCCCGCAAACTCAAGGCGACTTGGTGGATTTCCTAGTGGAAGTCGCTGTCGACCGCGCGGAAAGCGGCGATTTTACCCAGGCGAAGGCCCTGGCCGAAAAGCTCGCCAAGAAGGGCGTGGAGACGCCACAGGTCCACTACGCCCTTGCCCAGTCGGCCTTCGGGCTGGAGGATTTCGCAACCGCTCAGATGTATTTCAAGAAACTCAGTGATGCCGGTATCGAGGAGGAACAATTGAAGTACTTTCAAAAAGCTGCGGAAGACTATGGCGCCGATTGGCCCAAGGAAAAGGCGATTCGCGATGCCGAGGCCCAGGCGGATGACCTGCCTCGCGTTATGCTAAAGACCTCCAAGGGCGACATCGTGTTGGAGTTGTTCGAGAACGAGGCCCCCAACACGGTGGCCAACTTCGTCTCCTTGGTGGAACAGGGATTCTACAACGGACTGACATTCCATCGGGTCATCCCCGGTTTCGTGGCGCAGGGAGGGTGTCCCAAAGGCGATGGCACGGGCGACCCGGGCTATCGTTTCGCGGATGAATGCAATGCCCCTAATGCGCGACGCCACTACCGCGGGAGCCTTAGCATGGCGAATAGCGGTCCCAATACCAACGGCTCGCAGTTCTTCATTACTTACATGCCCACCCCGCACCTCAACGGGAAGCACACGGTTTTTGGGCGTGTGGTTTCGGGAATGGACGTTGTGGAGAAGTTGCAGTCGCGCGATCCGCAGGACAGCGAGGCTCCGGCGCCGGACAAGATCATCTCCGCTCAAGTCCTTCGCAAACGGCCCCACCCCTATGCCGTGAAACGGCTGGGGTCGTGATGGCGTGATTGGGACATGCGGCCTTGCGCAACGGGGTATGAGGACCTCCAATGACGGGGTGGTAGGGCCTTCGAGGGCGGGGTCGCTGAGCTTTCAATGACGCGGTCGCTGGGCCTCCAAGGGCCTGTCCACCCTCTCCTCGCGGCGGTAGTGCCAGGTTCTCGCCGCTGACTCAAAGCGGGGGAAAAATGTCTTCGCCGTACAGCGGGAGATAGCGGTAATAGACCTCCAGGATCATGACCGCCATGGCCGTCGTGTACAGTCGGCCGCCAACGCGGCTGTGTTCATCGTCGAAGTACCAGCTCCCGTTTTCGTGGCCTTGAGCGGCCTGTGTCGCGACGAGGTGGTCACGCATCGGCCGGTTCCAAAACTTCCAGTCGGAACCGCCCCAATGGCGTAAGACTTGCGTGGCGTAGTAGTTGTAATAAAGATCGACCGGTGAGGGGCCCCACGTGGACAGCAGGGAGACTCCGCGTGCGAGGGCGGGATGTCCCCGTGTCCATCCGCTGTACATCCGACACAGCAACCCTACCGCGGTAGTCGCTTTTCTGGCTTCCGGGGTCAAGTATCCGTATTGTGCGCCGCCGTCCGTTTGCACGCTGTCGAGAAAGTGCTCGGCCGCGTAGAGCGTGGAACGGGAGACCTGGAATCCCGCCAACTGTCCGCTCTTCAATGCCATCCACTGCCATCCGGTAACGGTAGTATCGCCCGGCTCGCCGGGAGCGTACCGCCAGCCGCCCCCCCGGCGGTCTTGCGCCGCCTGAATGAACCGAATCGCGGATTGGGCTGGCTCGCAAAGGGCCTGATCGTGCGTCATGGCATAGGCCTCGCAAAGCGCGATCGTAGCCAGTCCCTGGGCGTACATCGTTCCCTCCCGAAGGTCCAGACCCTCCGGAGTCGTGCGACCGCGCCTCAACAAATAGTACAAGCCCTTGCGGATGGTCTCGCGGTGCTCGCCTTGGGCTTGTGTGTAGCCGGCACCGAGAAACGGCAAGAGGGCAATGGCGGTCGCAGCGGTGGTGCTGGCCTCGGTGCCGGGATTGGCGCACAATCCGGCGCAATAACTCTTCTTCAGATCGAAGGTCCAGCCGCCGTCCGGGTTCTGGTGTGCGGCGATCCAACGCAAGCCTCGCTCGACGGCCTCTTCGCTCTCCTGCGTCCCTCCAGCTTCGCGTACGAGTCGGGCCCGTTCGTCGGGTGAGCGACCGTTTAGGCCACCGCCGCGTGGGCGGCTGTACGATTGGAGCGGATCGATCGGCAAAGTGCCAGATTCGGTGATCAATGCCTCGGTGGCGGAGTCGGCTGGACCTTGGGCCATGCCTTCGAGCGAATGGATAAAGTCGTTTGGCGACGGCCGCGTATCCGCTAGAGGCCGCATGGAGTCCACTGTTGTGTCCTGATTCTCGAAAATCAGGTCTTCAGGGGCGTTTTCCACAGGTCCCAGGGACTGGGTGGTGGCGGTCAATACGATCTCGCCCAAGCCTCGCTCGATGTGAATCGAAAGCAGAGCCAATATGATGAGTGCCGCGGCGTGCACGACAGCGCTGATGATGGCACTGGCCCAGGGACGTCCCAGAAGCTCCCAATCGAGGAGAGTGCCTCTCTTTTCATGGGCCAGCGCATCGCCCGCTGCGGCGTTAGCCAATGGGTTAGGGGGGGTGGTGCCGAGAGACGCTGCTTGTGGCGGCGCAATCACGACGCAATTATGGGACAAAGGTGTGTTCGTCGGGCGCTGCTGCGGAGATGCTTTTCCAGTGCCAGATCCCGGCGGTGCCTTGGCGGCCTGATTGGCATTTGGAGCGGCCTTGCTGGAAGACGTAGAGGGCAAGCAAGGGTCGGTTTGGGGATTCGCCTCCAGATCGGATTGCGGTGCCCTGGATTGGGGGGCCAACTGAGGCTGCGTACCGGGTTTGGGTGAATGGGTGGTGTGCCTCGTTCCAGTGGATTTCGATGATGGCGTTGAGTGTAGGGCGGGTGCAGCCTGGGCCGGAGTTTCTTGTAGCCCAGATTGACTGCGCAGTCCTGATGATTCACCTCGCTGAGGTGACTGGGGAGCGATTTTTTGCTCGGAGTTTTCGGGCTGGGGCGAATTGGATTCCAATATTCCGACACACCTGTTAGCTAACGCAAGAGTTTATAGTTTTACTGTTTTGAAAGCACGCGGGGCGGTGAGTTTCGATCGTGGCCCGATTGCGCGGTCGTTCCTGCTATCGCTATACCTCTAATTATCGGCACAATGTGGCCGCGTGGAACGCGAATGGCGGAAATGAAAAGTCTAGCTTACATGAGGATAAGGTGAGCACTGGTGTGCGGACACCGATTTCAGACCCCCGCCTCCAGATCCCCGGAGCACGACGGCAATTGCCAGGCTTGGCGGGACTCCGGATACCCTGTCGCCCCAGAGAATTGTGGACCAAGAGGATTGCGGACTAAGAGAATTGTGGGCCAAAAGGGTTGTGAGCTAAGAAGGTTGTGGGGCAAGAGGATTGTGCACCAAGAGAATTGTGGACCCGGAGAATCATATCGCGAGACCAAAGAGGGATGACGCTTGGGGCACGGTGACCGAGGCCGCTACCGGCCCCGATCTGCATGATGGATCGTCTGACGGTCATTGAGGGGGAGGAAAGGGTGAGTCTTCCCCCGCGGTCAACATAACTTGATTTTGGGTCAATTCCTGAAGGTACCGGCTTGCGATGGGGTTTTGTGGGGCTTTGGCGAGGGCCTGTTGGAAGGATGAAACGGCAGCCCGGCGGTCGCCTGCTTCGAGCCATGCCAAGCCTGCTTGAACGAGCAGGTCGGGATTTC
This sequence comes from Blastopirellula marina, assembly GCA_020721965.1. Classification (GTDB taxonomy): domain Bacteria; phylum Planctomycetota; class Planctomycetia; order Pirellulales; family Thermoguttaceae; genus Thermogutta. The sequence goes on from DYLS01000016.1 coordinate 8,495, forward strand.
CGGAATCTCGTTCCGCCGCATGGGCGAACTGCTCGGCAGCGTCGGCCGGCCGTCTCACCTGCCGATAGACTTGACCGAGGCCCACTAGCCATGCAACCGGCTCTTGGCCCGGCTGACATTTCTCTAGCGCAGCCTGCCACTCGGCGAGCGCGCGATCCAGTTGACCCGAAGCCTGGTAACACACGGCTAGGCTAGCCAAGGCGTCTGGGTTGTCGGGGTAACAATCTAGGCTGCGCTGGTAAGCACGGATGGCGGCCTCCATTTTTCCTTGAGCCTGCAAAACTCTGCCGTGGGTCAGCCACGCCGCGCCGTTATCGTGGCCGTGGCGAATGGCCGCCTCCGTATGACGTTGCGCCAGCCCAGTGTCGCCCGACTCCAAATACTTCTCCGCTAGCCTCAACTGGATCGAAGGCAGGTCGGGGGCCTGCTGAACCGCCCATTGAAGCTGTTGCAAGGCCGCTTCGTGCTGTCCTAACCGCCAAAGGACGTCTCCGTACAGGGCGCGAGCCTCGGCGTCGGTCTTGCATTCCCGCAGGGCCTCCACTAATAGACGATCTGCCTCCTGAAGGTCTCCGCGTTCCAGGGCGAAGCTGGCCTCTCGGGTGAGTTGGCGGCTGACTTCTAACTCGCGGACCGGCCGCATGTGGCGTTGGACGAGATTGCAACCCGACAGCCAGACGGCAGCCATGACGCCCCAGAACGCCGGCCTGTGAAGGAGTCGCTTTTGAGGATACATGAAAGTGCGGAACGCAGTAAGTCGTGCGGGCGGCCAAACCTCGTGTCGCGAAAGCTTCCCGTTCGACGGCAGCATGATTACCCAGTTGGACGGTCGGGTTCCGAATGTTAGCATAAAGAGGGCGCGACCGCCAGAAGAATTTGCGCCGCCAACAAGCGCGTCGTGGACCGGCGGCGGGAAAGCCGACATAGCGGGGCAAGCCGGGCAGCCGGGGGAAGTTGCAAATATTAGCAAATCTGTGATGACGCAAGCGAGCGAGATTCGTGGAAAAATTTTGTGGGGAAAACCGGATTCCGCCGCCAATTCCGACACCAATTCCGGCACCAATCTTGAGCGGGAACATTTCAGCAGGGAGAAGGGTTTGAGCGAACCGCGAGAGTTCAACAATCACGGCATCCGTTTCCTTTACCCCCCTAATTGGTTGATAGAAGAAGAGGGCTATTTAGAGGGTAAATATTCCGTCACGGCGTGCAGCCCGACGGGGGGATTCTGGACGGTTAGCCTGCACCCACGCCATGCCGACCCGCGGGATTTGGTACAGGCTGCGGTTGCGGCCATGCGTCAGGAGTACGATTCCCTGGAATCGGAGCCGTACACCCAGCAGGTCGCGGCCGGGAATATGGTCGGGGCCGAGATGCACTTTTTTTATCTCGATTTGGTGTGCGTTTGCCGGGTACAAGCGGTGCGTACCGACTCCGGTACATTCGTCTTCTTCTGCCAGACGGTCGATCACGATTTCGAAACCTTGGACCGCGTGTTTCAGGCCCTGACCATTAGCTGTTTGAACTACGTTCCCAAGCTGTCGTACTGGGACTGAACCTGGGACTGAACGCTGTTGAGGTCGCTTTCGCATCTGGGGCCGGGCAGCCTGGCGTGCCGGATCGTTGGCAAGAACGCTAGGCATCTATGGTGGCGGACCCTCATGCGTGGGCCAATGGGAAAGCAGTGCCGCGGCGATTCGCCGACCAGGTGAGGAAAGGGGTACGGCCGACAACGATTGTGGTTCCAACCAGGCCCAAGCGGACCATTCCGCCGGGTTGGGCCGTACCGGGGGTGGCTTGCGTCTGTTGGAGCAGGCCTGGGCCAAGATGCAATGCACCGAGATGCGGTACCGCGTCACGGCGTGTCGGAATCGGAGGAAGATGGTTCTCATCCGCACCGATATCCCGAGCGATTGTTTCAAGGATGCCGAAATGGCATCTGCGTCCGAAATCTGTAAAAGGCTGGGGTCGGTGGGAATGCTTGTCGCTGCAAGCTCCAAACGTGGAAAGTCCCAGAGACCAGCCCAGCGTCCCGTTTCCACACGGCGGAGCAAGAGTACGCGCTGACGGTGTTGCACGGCAATCGCCAGTTCGTGGACCGGTGTGATCGCCGGGGCAGTTTGGGTTACCGGCACCTCGTCTTGAATGCCTGTCAGGTAAGCGTTGCAGTAATCTCGAACGGGGCAAACCTCGCATCGAGGCTTTTGCGGTTGGCAGACGAGGCTGCCCAACTCCATGAGGGCCTGATTGTACGGGCCTGGATGCCTCTGGGGGACCAGTCGCGCCGCCCAATCCCAAAGTCGGGAATCTCGCACGGCATAGGACCCGGTGCGATCGGCGAAAATCCGGCGGAGAACGCGACGGCTGTTGGCTTCGAGAATGGGGGCCGAGCGGTCGAAGGCAAAACTCAGGATGGCGCCTGCCGTATAGGGACCGATGCCTGGGAGACAGAGCAGCGCGTCGCGGTCGTCCGGGATTTGCCCGCCATACTCATGCACGATTCTTTGTGCCGCGGCATGCAAGGCTTTCGCGCGACGATAGTATCCCAGACCTTCCCAGTAGCGGAGGACTTCGTCTTGGTCGGCAGCCGCCAAGGCCGCGACGTTGGGAAAGCGTTCCAGGAAGCGGCGAAAGAGCGGTTCCACGGTGGCCGTCTGGGTTTGCTGGAGCATAATCTCGCTGACCCAAACCGCGTACGGGTCGCGGGTTTGACGCCAAGGAAAGGTCCGGGCGTGGCGGGCATACCAGGCGATCAGGCGACACTGAAAGGCGGCGCGACGGCGGGGGTCGCGAAGGATAGGGAAGGCATCGGATTCACCTTCACCGCGACTCGAATTGGGGAAATCCTCTTGCTGCATTGGGTAGGGCTTTCCAGGCCGCATGGATTGCTTTATGTTAATGCTACCTTGCCGTCAAGCAAGATCGACTTGTTGCACCGCCGCCACTGGCGGCGGGCGAGGAATTGGACCACAGGAGATTTTTTCGGCAGCGGAGATCGAGGTCAGCCATGGCCGACAAGGCATTCTTAGCGATCGACATGGGAGCGTCTAGCGGCCGGCACGTCGTGGGTTCCTTGAACAACGGCCGACTGCGATTGGAAGAAGTCTATCGGTTCCCCAACGGTCCCGTCGAGGTCTTGGGGAGACTGTACTGGGATTTGTTGGCCCAGTGGACGCACATTCGCAATGGTATGCACGCCGCCGGGGCACGATTCGGGGCGAACGTGGCCAGCTTGGGAATCGACACGTGGGGTGTGGATTTCGGGCTGCTGGGCCGCAACGATGAGTTGCTTGGCAATCCCTACCATTATCGCGACCACCGCACGGATGGCGTGATGGAATCAGCGTTTCAGACCGTTTCCCGCGACGAAATCTTTCGGCAGACCGGTCTTCAGTTCATGCAGTTGAATACGTTGTATCAACTCCTGGCCATGAAGGCGTCACGCTCGCCGCTGCTGGATGTGGCCGAGCGCCTCTTGATGATGCCCAATCTGTTCCATTGGATGCTGACGGGAGAGAAGGTCAACGAGTTCACGGACGCCACCACGACGCAGTTCTACAACCCCCGGGAGCGTCGATGGGCGCTCGAGCTATTGCAGCGGTTCGGTTTGCCCACGCATATCCTGGGAGACATCGAGCCGCCGGGGACGGTGCTGGGTCCGTTGCGCGAGAGCCTGGGCTGCGAGAGCGGATTGGCTGGGGCGAAGGTCGTGTTGCCCGGCTCACACGACACGGCCAGCGCTGTGATGGCGGTGCCCGCGGCCTCGCAACATGCCGATTGGTGTTACATCAGTTTGGGGACTTGGGCCTTGATGGGCGTGGAGGTGCTTGAACCGGTTATCAATGAACGATCCTTATCGCTGAACTTTACCAACGAAGGCGGTGTGGGTGGCACGATTCGCCTGCTCAAGAACATCACCGGCTTGTGGTTGGTTCAAGAGTGCCGTCGCGTTTGGAATCAAGGCGGCAAGAATTGGGATTGGGAAGATCTGAATGGGCTGACGGAACGGGCACCGTTGCTGGCGGCCTTCGTGAACCCCGACGCGGCCGAATTTCTCGCTCCCACAGATATGCCGGCGGCGATTCGCGACTTTGTGCAACGCACGGGTGGGCGGGTGCCGTCCTCCGAGGGCGAGGTCCTTCGTTGTGCCTTGGACAGCATCGCCATGAAGTTCCGCCACGTGCTGGAAATGTGCGAATCCCTGGTCGGAAGACGCCTGGAAACGATCCACATCGTCGGCGGCGGCACCAAGAACCGGATTCTCTGCCAGGCTGCGGCGGATGCTTGCGGGCGGCGGGTACTCGCTGGCCCCGTCGAAGCTACCGCGATCGGAAATATCATGATGCAAGCCGTGGCTGCGGGCGAAGTCGCCGATATCGCTCAAGCCCGAGAAGTCATCCGCAACAGCTTCCCGCTGGAGGAATACGTCCCTCGTCATGCCGCCGCTTGGGACGAAGCTTACCCTCGTTTTTTGGAGATGTTGCGGAAAACGTCGGAATGATCCCCGTTAATGCTGGACTTTCGCAAATTGGGATCGTAAGCTCCCCTTTCCTTTCGGGAGATGGTAGGCTCAAGGCTGTTTACTGCGGCACACGCTTTTGTTGTTTGCCTGAATTGCTCAAAGACCCAATGTGTTGTTCTGCCTCAGAGTGGGAGCGACTAGTTTGCAAGAGTTCAGTTAGTGCTACAGCTTCATGTTCATGCTACATCGCTGAGTGGTTTGTTTGTCTCAGCACCCGTGGTGATGGGACATAACGCCTCGCTCCATATTCTGGTTCTGGGCACAACATGCAACTAGTTGGACGACGTGCTGGAGCAGTAAGCCAGTAAGTAACGCGTGCTTTCCCGCCGGGCGAAGTCGGTAAAGCGTGAAGAAAAGGAGGTTCCGCATGGTTCGCGTCGGTATCGTCGGCATTGGATTCATGGGGATGATTCATTACCTGGCCTATCAAAAGGTCCGGGGCGTCAAGGTCACGGCGATCTGCGAAAAGATTCCCGAACGTTTGGCAGGCGATTGGCGGGGTATCAAAGGGAACTTTGGCCCGGCTGGCCGCAAGATGGACCTCTCGGGGATCGCCAGGTATTCCGAGTTGCAAGAGCTTGTGGCCGATCCCAACGTGGACGTGGTGGACGTCTGTTTGCCGCCGTCGTTGCACCCCGAGGCGACGATCGCCGGCTTGGAGGCGGGCAAGCACGTGTTTTGCGAAAAGCCCATCGCCTTGACGATGGCGGCCGCCGATGCGATGGTCAAAACCGCCAAGAAAAAGGGCAAACTCCTGCTCATCGGGCACGTCTTGCCCTTCTTCGCCAGCTATCGTTTCGCCTACGATACCGTGGTGAGCGGGAAGTTCGGCAAGATCTTGGGTGGACACTTTACCCGCGTGATCTCCGATCCGCTGTGGCTGCGAGATTTCTACGATCCGAACGTCTGTGGCGGACCGGCCATCGATCTGCACATTCATGACGCCCATTTCATTCGCCTTCTTTTCGGTATGCCCAAGAGCGTGCAATCCGTGGGGCGGATGCGGGGTGAGGTAGCCGAGTTCTTTCAATCGCATTTCCTGTACGACGATCCGCAAGTGACCGTCTCTGCCACGAGCGGCGTGATTCGCCAACAGGGGCGGCCGTTCACCAATGGCTATGAAATCCATTTGGAGAAGGCCACTTTGGTGTTCGACTCGTGGATGAACATGCCGGTCACGGTTCTGACCGAAGATGGCAAGGTGAAGCGTCCGAAAATCCCCGTGCGAGATCCTGTGGACGACTTTGCTGCGGAGATGGCGGAGGTCGCACGCTGCGTCAAAATGGGAACGACATCGGCATTTTTGGACGGTGAGTTGGCCCGGGACGCCCTGCGACTAGCCCACAAGCAGACCGAATCCATCATCAAACGGCGTCCCGTCAAGGTTTGAGGGACTGCGAGATTCGTCTCCCAGTGCATGCGTGAACCGGGCAAAGCGACGGCGGTAGTCCTCCACGGCGGCGCGGTGGCCGTGGCAGCGGCGATCGCTTTACTTTGCGCCTTCCGCAAATAGCGACCTCGGTCGCTGCGACTTTTCCGTTTGGGAAAAGACTCAGAGGTAAGTCTCGTCCTCCTCTTTTTGACGACCTCGCAAACGTGGTGTATATTCCCCGGGGGGCCTTTAGAGTGGCCCTTCGCGCGCCGTACGACGCTTTATGACTGGGCGAACAGGACGCTCTATAACTAGGCGAATCGGTGGCCGCTCAACCGGGGTTGATAGTACCCGCGGCGCGTCGCAAGTTACCGCCGGAATATTCCGCGCTGTTGCCGCTAGAGCGTGCGGAGATGCCGATGATTCGGGTCACCAACCATATTGGATCGAAGGCCCCGAAGTTCCATCATGGACTGACCCGCACATCATTGCCTGACCCTCAAAGGATCTGACACCGCGATGAGACGCAGCCGTTGCATGGATTGGTTGAGAGGAGGGCAAAGGCGGTTCTGGTTTGCAGCCGCCGTGGGACTGATCTTGTGTGGTCCCTGGGTGGTCCCGGCCCAGCAACACCCGGTGCCGCCCCTTCCCAGCGATTCCGCGGTCGACGATGAATTGGGGGATTTTCGGCCGTCGGCTGGTCCGTCGGTCGAAGTAGGTGAATCATCGGAAGTATTGTCGATCCTCGACCAGGGCTTGCGATTGGAACGCCAGTCGCGGTGGGGTGAAGCCTTGGGGATGTACGAGGACGCAATCCGCGACTTTCCCGACAGCCTCGCTCTCCAAAACCGCTTCCATGAGGTCCGGCTACGACACGATGTAGTCAGGCGGTACAGCGACGCTTCGTTCGTCTCGCTGCTAAGAGGGATGAACGAAGACGCTGCCTTGACCATCTACGAGGAGGTGCTGGCAAAGATTCAGTCCCACTATGTGGAAATGCCTCGCTGGCGGTACCTGGTGGAACAAGGTACCCACGAGTTGGAGTTGGCCTTGCTGGAGCCGAAGTTTCTCGCGGAGAATGGCGTCAAGCTGGAGCCGGGCACATCGCTCGCCGTTGTGCGAGAGCTTCACCAAGCGGCGGCTGCAGATTGGGTGAATAGCCGTGCTGATGCCCACGAGCTGGTGGCTCAGGTCTCCCGATGGCTGCATCGGCGGATCGGTTTACCGAGGTCGGCGGCCATCCTGGAATATCTGTGCGGGGCTACGAACTCGTTAGACCTCTATTCCGCTTACTTGACGCCGTCGCAGTTGTCGGAGGTCTATTCCCAAATCGAGGGTCGCTTTGTCGGCTTGGGACTGGAACTGAAGGCGGACGGCGGTATGCTCTTGATCGTGCGAGTCATTCCACGCAGCCCCGCCGAGCAAGCGGGGATCCGGCCGGGTGACCGGATCGTGGGCGTGAACGGCCAGCTCGTTGAGCAGGTGTCCACCGATCAAGCTGCCAACATGTTGCAAGGGCCTGAAGGATCTGTTGTGGAATTGACGGTCCGTTCGACTGGCGATGCGATCCAGACGCTCCGCGTTCGGCGAGCGAGTGTGGAGGTCCCCAGCATCACGGACGTTCGGATCTTGGATCAAGTGGCTGGGGTGGGAGGCTTGCGAGTCGTCAGCTTTCAGCGCAGCACGCCTCAGGAACTGGACCAGGCTATCGGTGATTTGGTCCTTCGCGGAATGCGGTCTTTGATCGTGGATTTACGTGGCAATCCCGGCGGATTGCTGACCGCCGCCGTGGACGCCGCCGATCGTTTTCTGCCCGGCGGAATCATCGTTGCTACCAGTGGGCGTGTGCCAGAAGAGAACTTGACCTACCGGGCGCAAGGACCGGCCCGCTGGGGCATTCCCGTTGTAATTCTCATCGATCGCGAAAGTGCGAGCGCAGCGGAAATCTTCGCTGGGGCCTTGCAAGAGAACGGCCGGGCTACCGTGGTGGGCACACGGAGCTACGGGAAGGGTTCCATCCAAGGCATCTTCCCCCTGGCGAATTCAGAGGCTGGAGTGCGATTGACGACGGCCAAGTTCTATTCTCCCAAAGGGCGGCCGTATATGAATCGTGGCATCGATCCGGACGTGATCGTCCGGCAATCGGCGCGTCCTATCGATGGCTGGCGACCCATCGGCGATGGCGCGGCGGCAGGTGACTCAGCCGCAGGTGACGTGGCGGCAGGTGACGCGGAGTGGGACAGCGTGGGCGAGTTCGGAGAGGATGCGATTTTGCAGGCCGGCCTGACGGTGGCCCGGCGTATGGTTGCCCGCCGCTCTGGCGATACCCGTTGAGGCTGCCTCCGCGCGAGCGCTCGGAATGGCCGACATAAAGGGTGGCTTTTCACAAACAGGCCGCCGCGACGGATCGAGCGTCGCGTTGCGAGTTGTCGCCGACTTCATCGCGAAAACGCATCGGATTCGGGAAATCCGCTCAGCTCCAAGGACTGGGCACCGTCGATCTTCACCGTCCGCGTCGCATACCAATACAGGATGCGCCGAGCGGCCGTCTTCTGGATCGGACCACCGGGATACTCTTGCCGAAAGAGCTGTGCCGCCGCCTGGCTGCCACCCTCCAAGATGAGCAGCGTTTTGGCCTCGTTCAGGGAGACGCGATCCGCCCGAGCCGTGTACGTGGTACCCTCGGCCGTGACGTTGCCGCGGGCCTCCATTTCCAAGTGAGGGCGGCCGGTAGCCGGGTCGGGAATTTGTCGCGCCGTCAGCTCGCGGCATTCTAGGATCATGCCGGACGGTCCAAGCTTGGCCGGATCGGACGGCAAGTCCGCCACCTCCCACGAGGGCGCGGAGCCATACTTCACGGTTACCCATCCCATGCAGACGATCTCGCGCTGCAAGAGGTTGCCGCGAAGTGCTTGTTGGAAGCGGACAATCAGCGCACTAATGCCCGACGCGGAATTACCCGGCGAGGATGCAGATTCGGGGATCGAATTGTGGCGGGGGGCATCCTGTTCGGTCACGGAACCCCCGCCGCTGTCCATCGGCAACATCGCGGCGGAAAGCATGGAAGGCAAGCGGAGCGTGCGAAGCAAGCCAGGTCCGGGGGCATCGATGGCGCCGCTTACCATGTCCAGTTCGACTTGCGGCAATTCGAGCATGTCCAGTGTCACGAGTCGGCCTTGTTCATCCAGACGCTCGTTTTCCAAGCGTACGTTGCCTTCGGCGAAGAGGGAAGCCAGTTGGGGCTGGTGCACGGTCTCGAGCGCCCCCAGGAATACGGTTTCTCGTAGTCGGGCCTCGATGGATCGGGCAAAGACGCGCTGCGGCGGCGAGCTGCCGCGGACATTCCCTCGGACCGACACGGTTCGTCCGTCGAAGGACATGCCCTCCTCCCAGGTCAGATCTAGGAATCCCATCCCCCCCGAGGTCGCTCCCTCGCGGCGCGGCAATCGCATTCCCCCCGGACCGGCCACCGAAAGAAGGTTCCTCGATTGCTCGAAGAATATCTGATTGCCGCTGAGACCGAACCCTCGGCCTTCCAGGTGAGCGGGATTCCCGGTCATCGACAACATCAAGGTGGGACCGGAAACGTCGGTCAGCTCGACGTGCTCGGCATGGAGCCGAATCGGCAAGAGATCCGGGGAGGGCGTTGCATCTTCCTCGATCTGGACGTTGCCATCCATGGAAACGGCGTTGAGTACCGCCGTTGCTGAGGCCAAGGCGATTTCGGCGCGCAAAACGCGGCCCGCGGTCCTGTAGTGGGATCGATTCCCGGAGCCTTTGGCGGAGGCGTGCAAACTCGCGGCAGGGATGGCACCGACAGCCGGGGGATTCGTCGGTTGGCCCGCGACTGGGATGGCCGGAAAGGGCACGAACCAGGCTTGCAATTCCAGCACGTCCGCATCCAACTGAGGGGATCGGAGGGCTACGTCACCGCGCACGAGCATGCGTCGCGGGGCAAGGATCGGCTCGGCGGGTGTCGGCTCGGCCGTATTCTTTGAAGCTGCTGATTGGGCCAACCATAGCCAAAGCTCGTTTCCTGTTAAGTCGCCCCAGGTGGAATGCACCTGCGATCCCTCCGACATCCAGGCGACAAGTTCTTCTCCTTCTCGCTGAATCGAGAGCTGCCGCCGCCACGCGGCGGTCACAAAGCCGCCGTCGCGGCTGGGTACGCTAAAGCGGAGTTCACCGCTGCCTTCGGCGACGGCCCGCGTAAGGAGCGGCCCGTTGGGACCGTCCGTCCATTGCCCGCGAACCGCCGGTGCCCGCAGGTGGCTGCCCGAACGCGTGAACTCCACCCCGCGTTGGGCGACTGCCTCGACGATCTGGTGGGTGGCATCGTAGCGGAGCGTATCGCATCGCATTTCCGCGGCCCACGGCCCGAAGGTGATGAGGGCAGGCGTCCCTGTCGCCACCGCACCTTCGACCCGCCAACCCGGCGCTTGGCTGGGACGGGGCTGCGGGGATGCCACGGCCTTGGGAGGCGGGCTGGATTGCGAGCGGCTGCTGGGCGGCTTGGTCACGAAGACCGTGAGTTGATCGCACGTCAGTCGACTGGCAGGGTTGTCGCCCCGACGAAAGCTGACGTTGACTTCCTCCTGCAACGTGAGCGTCCCTTGCTGAGGAAAAAAGAAGAGGGGACCTTGGCACGCCGCTTCCACGATGTGGTAATCTTCCCCAGCTTGCTTTGCGCCCCGAGCTTGAGCGTTCGCCTGGGAAGTGCGGCTTTCGAGGTGCAGGCGATCGACATGACGTAGCACGAACCGTTCCAAACCGAGGGAGTGCCAACCCGAATCCGTGACCTGCGAAAGACTGCTGCCTCCGGCGAGGACCAATTCCATGCCAGAACCTCGCCCCCGATTGCGTCCCCAGGAAAATTCGACGGGCTGAGTCGTCCAGATGCGGCGTTCCGTGATGGTGACGTCGCGAGTGGTGACACGTATGGCGTTCTCTTCCGTGGGGGACCCGCCCGCGCTCCGCAGCACGACAGATCCTTGGAGGTGGCCACTGACAAAACGTCCCATTCGACCCAGCCCCAGTTGAAAGGGACGGTCGAATTGAAACAGGGCACCCTCCGGGGCCTCGAGGACGATGACCTGCTGGGGACGCTGGGGATCGCCGTCTTGCATGGCACGATCGGGGTACATGACCAGAATGCACGGTCGGATGAGGACGCGGCCGTCTCCCAGGTTGCGATAGTCTTGCAGCAATAGCTTGACCTGGTCGCTCTCCAGGAGTTTGGAGTTCTTCAGCATCTCGGCGCGGTGGGGGAACAGCGGCGCCAACTCTGCCAGTCGGGCATCCAGGATGAGGTCGGAAAGCGGTTCCAGTTGCCCAAGATCGCGTGCCGAGGAATCGGCGGACGGTTCGATCAGCGGGACGACAAGCCGCGCGTACGCCGTGTAGCAGACGGCGACCGCCACCAAGCTGATTGCGGCTCGAATTCCGCGTCGCTTCATCCTTCGCCAGTCGCCGCCTTCCGGCTGTTGTACGAGGAAATGACGGAATCCCATTCCTGACGGGACTTGAGGATCAGCTCGACCACCTCGCGAAACGCCCCCGTTCCCCCTTTTGCCTGCGTGATGTAATGTGCTGCGGCGCGGACCTCTTCGACTGCATCCGCAACAGCCACGCCCAAGACCACCTGGCGGAGCACAGGAAGATCGGGAAGATCATCTCCGAGATAGGCGGCTTGCTGCACGGAAAGCCCGAACTCCTGCACCGCCTCCCGCACAGCGGCGGCCTTGTCGCCGGCGTTTTGCCGTACCAGGTCCACGCCAAGCTCGGCCGCTCGCATTCGCACGATCTGCGAATGACGCAAGGTAATCCAAGCTAGTCGCCGTCCCGTCTGCTTCCAAAGCCGGACGGCCATGCCGTCGCGGACGTGGAAGGCTTTGGCCTCGATTCCCTGGTTGTCGAAGAACAGTCGCCCATCCGTGAGGACGCCGTCCACGTCGGACAGGATAATCTCGACCTTGCGGCATCGTTCCAGGAGGTCCATGCAAGTCTCGCAAGTGTTGCAGGTCAAAAGTGTGAAACTTCAAGTTTTGGTCTCGTTTGCCGTTTCCGCATTGGGCCTAGTGCAAGGGTAAACCCGCAGCCGTTCGTGGGCGCTGTCTTCCGTCCCGGACTCACCTTGTAAATGATCGGGGAACAGGCCGATGATATCGGTAATGTCGATCATGCCTAGCGGGCGATGGTTGGCGTCCACGACGGGTAGTTCGCTGATTTTTCGTTGGGCAAGAACGCGGACGGCCTCCAGCATCAGCGTACCGGCAGGCACACTGATGGGGTTTTTCGTCATGCAATCGGCGATGGGCTGGTCCAATTGCGATTCTTCTTTCCGCTCCAGGATTCGGGCTAGATCGCTGTCTGTGAACAGGCCGCTCAGCCGGCCGGAGGCATCCAAGAGCATCACAGCCCCGGAGCGGCGGCCTGGCCTTCGCGTGGCGACCACAACCTCGCGCACGGTGGCGTCCTGGCTGGCCGTGCGACATTCCGACAGGCGGCGCATGTGGTCTTCGACTTTGCTCAATCGCAGCCCCAAACTGCCGCCGGGGTGATACCGCGCGAAATCCTCGGCCTGGAAGCCTTTCAGCCGGGCGAGGACCAGGGCCAAGGCGTCGCCCATCGCAAGCATGGCGGTGGTGGATGCGCTGGGTGCCAATCGCAGGTGACCTGCCTCTTCGATTTCCCCCAGCCAAAGCAGGATATCCGACTGCCTGGCTAGGGTGGAATGGGCGCGGCAAGTCATGCCAATGATCGGTACCTGCCAGCTTCGAAGGACGGGCAGCAATCGCAGGACCTCTTCCGTCTCGCCTCCCGCTGACAGGATCAGGGCAGCATCTTCAGGGCGAATGCGTCCCAAGTCCCCATGTAGGGCCTCGGCGGGGTGGAGGAAGTGACTGGGGGTGCCTAAGGAAGCCAGACTGGCCGAGATCTTCCGGCCGATAATACCTGCCTTGCCCATCCCCGAGACGATCACGCAGCCGCGGCAAGCGAGCAATGTCTCCACCGCGTGGCTGAAGGACAGGCCGAGTCGCTCCGCGAGATGGGTCAATACGCTACTCTCGTAGAGCAAAATCTCGCGGGCAAAACGAATTTGCTCCAGCGGCGAACGCAAGGAGGGTGCTGCTTCCGTGCCCATCGCGAATCCGTCCTTGATCTTGATCAGCGGTCATCTCCGACACACCGGCAGTGAGTCGGCCGCATGAGGGACGCTCACCATGCGCCCGGCATTTTATCGGTTATTCGTCCCCGATACAACGCGACTCGTGGCGCCAACTTAGGGGAGCAGGTCCAATCAGTCCTTGGAACGCCCCGAAGATTGGACGGCGGGAACGATAACTGGACTTTTGCAATTTTGGGCCAAAAGATACTCCCTTCTGTAGGGGGGGCTTGGCGAAGGCTATTTCCCATGGAAACAGCCTTCCTTGTTTCCCTGAATTTCCCATCACTCCAGTTTGTAGCCTTCTCTCAGAGAGGTATCGAGCACTTTGCAAAAGTCCAGCGATAATTCAAGATAGTGAGGTAAAATAGAGAAGCGTCGGCGGCTTCTAAATCCATTACGCCCCGGGAGGCGAAGGGTAAAACTCGCTGCGAAGGCAGCCAATGCCTTTATATGTAAAAATAATGTGACTGGGTGGTGTGAGAGCGTGACGTGAAATAGAGAACGATGTGACCTGGAAAGCGGTAACGATCAGGCGAGATCGGATGAAGTGCTACAGCGGAACGTCCGCCTGATTGCTTGATGCGTGCGGCCTCCATGGGGAGGCGTTATGTCCCGTTACCACAAGATGGCGAGCCAAGCCAACAATCTCGCGCTATAGTACGAAGAAAATACCACGTCCAAGAATGGACGGGAGCCGAAACTAAACCCGTAGTCGTTCACAGGAGTTTTCGTGACTGCCAAACGGCTCGTCCTCTTGTCATTTCGAGCGAAGCGAGAAATCTTGCGAAGCGAGAGGTCTTGTTGAAGCGGTTTAGATTTCTCCTCGCTGACGCTCGTCGAAATGACATTCCGCTGCACAGTCAAGGAGCCTCGGGAACCTCTGAACAACCCGCCTTGTTTCACAAAGTTTTTCCGTTACGGGCCAGCCGTGAACGGTGGGCTACACCCAGTCGAGCCCTGTTTCACGTTTGATTCTGGCCTCGAAATCCCCGATCAGTCCTCCTATCAAGTCCCAATGATTGGGTCGTCGCAGCTCGATATCCCCCTGCCGGTTTACACGGACGATACTTTCGTCCTTCAGGCCGATTCGGGCCAATTCTTGCGGGGAGGGACCGCCCTCGGTTACTAACCGCAATAACTGCTTTCCTGACATCTCGATGAACTGCATGGCTCAGCCGTGCCCTGTATGCTGTACGGAATCTGTATAGGAAAAGCGGCGTAGCTTAAATTACGATGTCGGCTCGCGTCTGGTCGCTGGGGAGCAGCCCTGCCCGACATGTTTATCCTCTACATTAGCTTCTGGGAATCGTCGTGGTCAACCGTCGGGGAAGCGGGAGAGGATGCCTCGACGGCCGCACGGAAGTTCGAGCTGAGGCGAATCAGGTCTTCCACGGTCAGTTGCTCGGCGCGGCAGAGCGGGTCAAGCTGCGTCTCGCGGAGGATGCGATCGACGGCCTCTTTGCTCAACCGCTTTCCGGACACGGCGGCCAGTTCGGCCCGGAGTAGCTTGCGGCGATGGAGAAACAGCTCGCGAATGAAGCGATGGAAATCGGTGAGATCGCCCAATTTTGCCCGCAGAATCGGTTCGAACTCGATGTGCACGATAGCGGAAAAGACCTTGGGCCGCGGCCAAAATACCTGAGGCGGCAAGATGCGCCGGATGGTTGCTCGGCACTGGCCTTGGACCCAGACGCTCAAGGCGCCATAGTCCCGTGTTGCCGGCCTTGCCACGATCCGCTCCGCCACCTCACGTTGCACGGTGGCCGTCAGGGTCTGCGGGGGGCTCTCCAGGGCCAGGAGGTTGCTGATCACTGGCGTGGCGACGTTATACGGGAGATTGGCGACCAGCTTGAACCGCTTGTGGGGATGCTCGCCCCGCACCTGCTCCAAAACGTCGAGCAATCGCGGATGCAGCCGATTCTTGCCTTGGAGCGCGTCTTGAAGTAATAGGTGGACGTTGGAATGGCCTTCCAGCAGGCGGGATGCGAGCCGGTGCATGCGCGGATCGAGTTCCACGGAGATCACCGCGGCAGCGCGGGCGGCCAACAAGGCCGTCAGGCTTCCTGTGCCGGTGCCGACTTCCAGGCAGATATCCTCCGGACCGACGGCAGCCGTGGAGACCAGCAGCTCCAGGAGGTTCAGATCGATGAGGAAATTCTGGCCCAGATCATTCTTGGGACGAATACCCTCGGCGGCGAATCGTTCCCGCAAAAAGGCCAACGTTTGACGGGGCGAGGAGCTTGAGGGCGGTTCCGGCATGGCGATTCCACTCCACGAGCACCGGACGAATCAACCCTCGGAAGGATGGATCATCCCCTGCAATTGTCGTTCCACGTACTTCGCCAAGATGTCGGTTTCCAGATTCACCTTGTCGCCGACTTTGAGGGGGCCGAGCGTGGTCACAGCCAGCGTGTAGGGTATGAGAGCCACGCTGAACATCTCAGGTTCACTGTCCACGATGGTCAGACTTACGCCGTCCACGGCGATCGAGCCTTTGGCCGCCATCTGAAGGCTCAGTCGCCGGGGAATGCGAAAACGAAAGAAGGACCATTCACCGTGATCACGGCGGTCGGCGAGGTGGCCCACGTCGTCGATATGTCCTGTAACGAAGTGGCCGCCCAGTCGCTCGCCGACCTGGAGCGATCGTTCCAGATTGACCCTGCATCCCTTGTGAAGCTCGCCCAGGTTGGTCCGCTTGAGCGTCTCGGGACCGGCCTGGAAGGCAAAGCAGTCTCCAGCCACGTCGATGACGGTCAAGCAGCATCCGTTGACGGCGATGCTATCGGCAACTTTGGTTCGGGCGGCGATCTGCGGCTCTTGAATGACGAGCCGGCACCCCGGCCCCTCTTGGATGATGTGGGCGACCGTTCCCAACGCTTCTACAATTCCGGAAAACATGACAGGCTCCATAATCGAGGTTATCTTTCCCGGCTGATCGTGCGGGGGAAACGAGGATCGACGATGAACGCCGGTCGCGGTGATCGTGGCGATCCCTTTTGTGGTAGTCGTTCACAGGGGTTCTTGTGACTGCAAAACGGCTCGTCCTCTTGTCATTTCGAGCGCAGCGAGAAATCTTGCGAAGCGAGAAAGGTTCTCGGCAAGGGTTAAGATTTCTCCTCGCTATCGCTCGTCGGAATGACAGTCCGTTCCAAACTCACGGATTCTCTGGAACCTCGTGACAACCCTTGGGAACCTCTGACCAACCCTTGTAGTTTTACAAATGTTTTCATTATAGTTCAGCCGGGAACGGTCACTTTTTTTGGTGCTTTGCGGTGCAACCGGCGGAGGGACATTCTGCCGGTATCGGTATAGGGACGGCTTGTTTCTTTTGCCAGCCGAGCACTCTTGAATCCGCGGTCAGCACACCGCCCCGTATCCCCATACCATTGATGCTAGCGGCAAACGGCTTCGCACGGAAGCGAGCTTGTCGGGCAAAAAAACGCAAGTAACCCCGTTCACGCGCGGAGCGGTGCCGAAAACAGGCTGTTTTCGTGGGCCGCGTGGCAAAGACGCTCTGCTTGTGGCCGCCGATTGCCCCAGGGGGCCAGAGGATGTTGGTGGGCAACTCGGTGGGACGCCCCCAATGTCCTCGCGGAGGGTCACAAACAGGCAAGTTTGCACCCAGGACGATGGGATATCCAGGCGGAGGGTGGTTCCATGCCTCCTCGGCAGCGCACGCTGTATGCGTCACGGCTCAGGCGGAGGCGGTACCGGCTTTTTGGCGACGGGCGCGGGCTTCGCGATAGGCCCTCTCCGCCTCGGGAAATGGCTGGAGGGCGCGTTCGAACAGCCCTAGCGTGTACGCGATGGTGATGCCGTAGTTGCAGATGGGGACGCCGGCCGCCTTGCATCGCACGAGGCGGTTCAGCACCTCGCGCCGCGTCCACATGCACGCCCCGCAATGGACTACCAGCCTGTAGCGCGTAAGGTCCTCCGGAAAGTCGCGTCCCTGCACCGTCGTGAAATTCAACTCGCCGCCGACGTGCCGTTGCAACCAGCGGGGGATTTTCTCGCGGCCAATGTCATCCGCGATGGGGTGATGCGAGCAGGCTTCTGCGATGAGCACGCGATCGCCTGGCCGCAAATCGTCAATCGCCAACGCCCCCTCCACGAACTGACCAAGGTCGCCTTTTTGTCGGGCCATGAGGATCGAAAAGGATGTCATGGCAATGTTCGCAGGTGTATCCGCTGCAACACGGAGAAATGCCTGGCTATCCGTGACCACCATTGCGGGGGGGTGGATCAGACTCTCCAATGCCTGCCTTAGCTCCGTGTCGCGTACCGTCAGGGCGAGGCAGCCGTGATCGAGCAGCTCCCGAATCGCCAGGACTTGCGGCTGAATGAGGCGGCCTTTGGGGGCCTCTTTATCGATGGGGATGACCAGAATCACCGTTTCTCCAGATGGAACCAAATCGGCGATCAGGGGTGGCGGGCGAAGCCATTCATCCGGCACGCAGCGGATCAGAACCGCACGGATGGCCTCCAGTCCCTGCCCTTTGGCTGCGGCGGCCGAGGCCCAGGGGATGCCTTCGGCCTCCAGCCGCGCGACGAGATCCGGCGGGGGCGGAGTCAGA
Source organism: Blastopirellula marina (assembly GCA_020721965.1). GTDB lineage: Bacteria > Planctomycetota > Planctomycetia > Pirellulales > Thermoguttaceae > Thermogutta. Next base: position 26,128 of record DYLS01000016.1, read on the forward strand.
TCGCTCTTGTTGCAAATCACGACCATGGGGATTTGCCGGGCACGGAACTCTGCCACGCATTGATCTTCGTAGGTCCCCCAGCGACCGGCGTCGAGCACCAGCAGCGCCAGATCGGTTCGGTCCAAGACCTGCCGGGTGCGGGCCACGCGGGCGGCTCCTAAAGCCCCTTCATCGTCCACCCCCGCGGTGTCGATGAACAAGATCGGACCAAGTGGTAGCATTTCCATCGGCTTTTCCACGGGGTCGGTCGTCGTGCCAGGCACATCGGAGACGATCGAGACGTATTGTCGCGTCAGCAGATTCAAAAGGGCTGATTTGCCCGCATTGCGGCGCCCGAAGATGCCGATATGCAGTCGAAAACTCTTGGGGGCAAGACGGGTAGCGGGCATGAATGACCTCGAGAATCGATCTTTTTCGGAATCGAGCGCCGTGGCCTTTCTGAATCGGGCACCTTGGCCTGGCGTCGCCCTAGCACGCGGGATGAGGCACTGGAACGCGGTGGCGTGCCAAGCCTTGGGTCGCCCCTCATCTCCCAACGCACATTGTACACTGATTCCGTTACGTCGGAGGCAATCTGGCTGTTCGGCCTCGGCGGGGCTACACAGGCTCAAGACCATTGGGCAGGTCGTTCACGGGGTTCTCGTCACTGCAAAATGGCTTGCCCTCTTGTCATTTCGAGCGAAGCGAGAAAGCTCCTCGACAGGGTAAGATTTCCCCTCGCTATCGCTCGTCGAAATGACATCGCCAATCCTCATCGAAACGGGATTGCCAACGCTCGTCGAGATGACATTCCGTTCCACACTCAAGAAACCTCTGGAACGTCTAACTCGCGCTGTTTCACAAAGCTTTTCCGTTACAGCTCAGTCGTGCAGGGTTACCCTCTTTCGATGCCATGAGGGGGGGACATTTCTCGTGGTTTATCAAAGAGGGAGATTTCCGTCGGAGGGCTGACCTGTCGTCTCTTGCTCCTTGCCAATGCGTTCCAAATTGCGTAAACTCATTTTGCGGTTACGGATAGCCTGCTGCTCATGACACAAGGGTGCGCCATCCATGGGACGTTGGAACGGATACAACGAGCGGATCGACGGCTGGCTCTCTTTGCGCCGCTTGAAGTTAAGCTCCGATCCTGTGATGGAGTGTGATACCCGCGCTGAACTGCGGCGCGTGGTCTGTGGCGCGCGGTTGCAACTCCTGGCTCGGCAATCCGACGAAGGCTATTGGCAGGGCGAACTGGAGGGCGATGATATCCTCCAAAGCGAGACCATTCTGGTTCTTGCTTTTTTTGGCAAAGAGCGATCTCGTTTGGCGGAGGCCCTCGCCCATCGATTGTTGCAAACGCAATTGCCCGAGGGCGGCTGGGCCTTGTTTCCAGGTGGCCGTGCCGAAGTCAGTGCCTCTGTCAAGGCGTACTTCGCCCTCAAATTGACCGGCCATGATCCGGCCGAGGAACCGCTCCAGCGTGCCCGGGAAATGATCCTTTTGCTGGGTGGAGCAGAGCGGGTCAATAGCTTTACGCGATTTTATTTGGCGATGCTCGGGCAGATTCCGTACTCGCTGTGTCCAGCGGTACCGCCGGAGCTGCTTCTCTTGCCTTCCTGGTTTCCGGCCCACTTGCACGCCCTCAGCGCATGGTCGCGGACCATGGTGGTGCCGTTGTCCGTGATTTGGGCGAAGAAACCGGTCCGGCCTTTGCCCGCCGAATTGGGCATCCGCGAGCTGATCCTCCATCCGCCGCAGAAATGGCCTCCCATCCGCAAACCAGGGGAAACCGAGCATCGCGGTATTGGTTGGGGATCGTTCTTTCGTGCGATCGACTGGCTTTATAAGACGCTGGAAATTCGAGGGGGGCTGCCGGGACGGCAACGCGCCCTCCGCGAAGCTCAGGCGTGGATGCTGCGACGGATCGAGGCGGGGGACGGCTTGGGCGCCATTTATCCCCCCATTGTCTGGAGCCTCATCGCCTTGGACGCCTTGGGGTTGCCGCGGAATCACCCCGCCATCCAGAAGACTTGGCGGCAATTGGAACGTTTGGTCATCGAGGATGAGCGGGGGGCTCGCGTGCAGCCATGCCTTTCCCCGGTTTGGGACACGGCGATCAGTCTGCGAGCCTTGTTCGCGGCAGGTGCCGACGGTCATTGCTCCGCTGTCCGCAAAGCAGCCGATTGGCTGATTGGCAAACAAATCACCCGCCCCGGCGACTGGGCGCAAACGGTCCGCGCGGAACCGGGCGGCTGGTGCTTCGAGCACCGCAACGACTTCTATCCGGACTGCGACGATACGGCGATGGTTTTGATGGCCCTGCACGGTTTCATGGATGAAAAGTGCAGTCAGCACTTTCCCCGACCATTTTCCATCTTGGACGGCGGCATGGATGATCGGGAGAGCCGATGGTGTGCGCCGAAAGCTGATGAGAAAACTGATAAAGAAGAGAATCTTTTGGAACGTGCCACGATCGCCATTCATCGCGGCTTGAATTGGCTTCTGGCCATGCAAAACGACGACGGGGGCTGGGCGGCCTTCGATCGCAACAATTGCCGACGGTTCCTCTGCCACGTACCCTTTGCCGATCACAATGCGATGATCGATCCCAGCTCGCCGGACCTGACGGGGCGGGTCTTGGAGGCGTTGGGCACGTTGGGGCAACGCCTTGGCTGCCCCGCCGTCGATCGCGCGGTTCATTTTCTCCGCCGCAACCAAGAGCCGGACGGGAGTTGGTTCGGCCGTTGGGGCGTCAACTACATTTATGGCACCTGGCAGGCCATCCTCGGTCTGCGGGCGGTCGGCGTGCCTCAGGACGATCCCGCCCTGCAAGCCGGGGCACAGTGGCTCATCAGCCACCAACAATCGGACGGCGGTTGGGGAGAATCGCCCGACACGTATGACCATCCCGAGCGTCGCGGTCGCGGGCCGACCACGCCGTCCCAGACGGCTTGGGCCGTCATGGGGCTGTTGGCCGCCGGCAAGAGCCAGCACCGCGCCGTTTGGCAGGGCGTGCGGTTCCTCCTCGATCGTTGGTCCCCAGAAAAGGGATGGGAGGAGCAGCACTTTACCGGGACGGGTTTTCCACGAGTCTTCTATCTCCGCTACCACATGTATCCCCTGTATTTCCCCATGATGGCACTGGCCAGGTTTGCCGCCTGCCTGGGGGAAAATGTTCCACCGCCGGATCGCCCGCGGGTTCGCATCGTGACGCCAGCGGAGTCGCCGCGAGAGAACTTGCACACGGCCTGACGGCGCTCACCCAAAACTCGTCCCGAAGGATATGCCATGCGATTTCCTCTCTCTTTGACCCGTTCGCTGAGCACGTACCTTTTGCGCCAGCGCCTGGCCGGTCGCCGGCGCTTCCCGTTGGTCCTGATGCTCGAGCCGCTGTTCGCATGCAATCTTCACTGCGCGGGCTGCGGAAGAATTCGCGAGTACGCCGACCTCATGCGCCAACGTATGACGGTCGAGGAGTGCCTGAACGCGGCCCAGGAGTGCGGGGCTCCCGTCGTCAGCATTTGCGGCGGAGAACCGTTGATCTACCCCGACCTGGTCGAAGTGCTTCACGGTCTTTTGGGGCAAAAGCGACATATTTACGTATGCACCAACGGCCTGCTGTTGTCTCGCGTCCTGCCACGCGTGCCGAAGACGTCGCGTATTATTTGGAACGTCCACATTGACGGCATGGAGCAAACGCACGACGCGATCGTGGAACGGCCGGGGGGATTCCGCGAGGCCGTGGCAGGAATCCGCGCAGCCAAGGCTGCCGGCTTTCGCGTCAATACCAATACCACGATTTACCGGCAAACCGACATGTACGAGATCGTGGTGCTGCTGGAGTATCTTACGGAATGCGGCGTGGACGGCTTTTTGCTCTCTCCGAGCTATCCCTACGAGATTTTCTTCGCCGACCGAGCGGGCGATCGGAAGGGAAAGCAGAAAAACCACGACGAGCCACCCCCCGAGACGCTGTTTCTTACACGTCAAGAGATTCAAGCCAAGTTCGCCTCGGTCCGTCAGCAGTTGCGGCGGTTTCGCTTGGTAACATCTCCTCTGTACCTTGACTTCCTGTGCGGAAGACGGGAGCTTGCCTGCGCGGCTTGGGCCAGTCCCACTCGCAATCTGGCAGGTTGGAAATCTCCGTGCTATTTGATCACGGACGGCCATTACCCGACCTTCCAGGAGTGGCTAGAAAAGACGGATTGGGATGCCCTCGGGCCTGGCCGTGATCCACGCTGCGAGCACTGTATGGTCCACTGCGGCTTTGAGACGGGGGCGGTGGTCGCAGCACAGCAGTCGTTGCACGACACCATGGCCCTGGCGTTATGGCAGTTCGGATGACGATCCGTTCGCCTCTGGGACTCGCATGGCCGTTATCGGTGGTCTTGCCGAGTTGAATCGGGGTAACCGTTCACGGCTGAGCTGTAACAGAAAAGAGTAACAGAAAAGACATTTTGTGAAACAACGAGGGTTGTTCGGAGGCTCCAGACGTTCCGTGAGTGCGGAACGGAATGTCATTTCGACGAGCACAGCAGTTTCATTTCAGCGAGCACAGCAGTGTCATTTTGACGAGCGTCAGCGAGGTGAAACCTTACCCCCCGTCGAGAAGATTTCTCGCTTTGAAAGATTTCTCGCTTCGCTCGAAATGACAAGAAGACGAGCCGTTTGGCAGTCACGAGAACCCCTGTGAACGATTGCATGGTCGGTGGCTTCTACGCGGACCATGTGAAGAGCGGTAAAGGATCAGATTGCACGAGCGAACTGAGTCGGAGAATCACCGCAAGCTGCCTTGGGCCGTCCTCCACCGCTGTCTATGCGGTCGAGCATCAATCGGCGGGCTTCTCCGGCGCGGCGTTTTCGTCCCGCTGTTCCGCGATCTCCGCGGATGCGATCTCCGCGGATACCTGTCCCGCTTCGGATGACGGAGGCGGGATTTCTGGTATGGCCGCGGCCGTGGCGTCCGTTCGAATGACGCTCACAGGAAAGAGAGACTTCATCCTAATTCGAGGGCCAAGGATCATGGCCAGAGCGAATAGTCCTAGGGTCTGGGCCGTGATGAGCACCCCTTGATACTTGGGCCAGACCGCGCAGATGATGGTCGCACTCATGACCGCGACGGCCGCTAACATGATTCCGAGTGCGAGCCGCCAGCCGGCCAGAAAGAGCGTTCGAACGGTCAACAGCAAAATCGGGGCTGCGGCCGACAACACCACAGCGGCTGTCAGCGGCATGTACTCCTGGGCATAGTACATCAAGGGATAGCTTCCGGAAAACAGCCCGAAGGTAAGCAGCAGCATCCAGCGATCGAAGGCTGGCTTATCAGCCACCAGCGCGATCAATCCGGCTGCCAGGCCAAAAAAAACGATGCTCAGCGGTCCCAGCCATCGCAGCTCCCCTAAACGGTCCATGGGAGCGATACCTAACACATCGAGCTGAATCGGCTGACCGAAAAGGAGACGTTGATATTCCCACGTGTACTCCGTGCCGACTGGCATAGACCGGACCTGAGTCGGTTGCAGCGAAAGCTCCATCAAACGAACGTCGGCACCTGTGGTCGTGAGTTTCAGTGAGAGTCGATCCTCGATGCCCCCTGGTGGCATATCCACACGAAAAACGCCACGTCCCACAGCGGAATATTGGACCTCCAGCGGTCCAGACGATTCGTTCAAGGTGACGCGGCATCTCATTTGACCACCGGACACGGCGACAGCCTCGCAAGGGTCGCCATTGAGCGTGACTTGCAGATCTGCCAGGGAGATGATTTCTGGTGGCAAAGGCAAAGACACCAAGCATGGGCTTGGCGCCTCGCTCGGCGCACGAACTTCGAGATGGCCTTGAAATCTCGTCTCGTAGATGGAGACGGGCATGACGGTCCCCACGCTCAACCGCGGCGTCAATTGGATCTCTGCCTCGAAAGCGACGATCTTTGCCGGCGCAAGGGAGGCGGTAGTAGAATCTACGGATACCGCCGCGGCAGGATTTGGAGTTGCGGCCTCTTCCAGCGCTGCCGATCGAAGTGCCGATTGCCTTGCAGCCTCTCGGGCGCTCTGCACGGCAGGGAGGAGCAGCCCCATGAGCACACCAATGACGAGGATCACGACGAGCAGCTCAACGAGCGTGAAGGCCCTTGCATCGCGATACATGAGAAGACCTCCTCTTTTGACAGGGCAGTGACCTTTGCCACGACGCCCTGCCGACAAGGGGATTATACTTCGACTGAGAAATACAATCCATCATTCATTTTGCGGTGAAAGCCGCACGTGATGTTCATCAGCGACGGCCAGGGACCACCGAACCGAAGCCGTTCGTGAGTAAATGTTCGACGGGAGGGGAGGTTCGACGGCAGGGTATGTTCGAGAGGATCGGATGTTCGAGGGGAGGAGGCGAATGACGGGGAAGGCAGAACCCGTAGGATACTTGAGGTCGTATTGCAGAACCAGGATAATCAGGGGAGGTCATTATCGACGCGATGAAACGGCTGATTGGGAAAGGCTTTGTCCAAGACGGCCGTTCGCCGTGATTGGTTGGGCTAGGTTGATGGTTGAAGTCTTCGCTTGACGGGGTGACTCCGCGGCAAATGGCAAACAATCGCTGGGAAAGAGACCATGAAGATTCTGATGCTCGTTGGCGACTATGTGGAGGACTATGAGGTCATGGTCCCATTCCAGGCCTTGCAAATGGTGGGGTTGACTGTTCATGCCGTGTGCCCTGGCAAGAGGTCGGGAGAGCGAGTCCGGACGGCCGTCCACGACTTCGATGGGGCGCAAACGTATTGCGAGCGGCCAGGACACGCATTTGCCGTCAACGCCGATTTCGAGACCGTGAACGCCGACGCATACGCTGGACTGTGCATCCCGGGGGGCAGGGCACCGGAGTATCTCCGCCTCAACAAACGGGTCCTGGAAATCGTGCGACGCTTCGCGGAGACGAAGAAGCCCATCGCTGCGGTGTGCCACGGGGCGCAATTGCTGACCGCGGCTGGCGTACTGAAAGGTCGGCTGTGCACATGCTATCCGGCGGTTGGTCCCGAGGTCGCCGCCGCGGGAGCCACCTACGTGGAAGTGGACCTCGACAAGGCCTATGTTGACGGCAATCTGGTTACCGCTCCGGCTTGGCCCGCCCATCCCGAGTGGTTGCGGAAATTCCTGGAATTGCTTGGCGTGGAGGTCCGTTTGCCCACGTGATGCAGCGCGTGGCCTATGTCTCTTGTTTCTTGAGCAAGCCGGCGATTGAAACAGTTCTTGCGTGTCAAACCAAAATCTCGCAAGGGAGCAACAGTCCCGGCGGCGCGTGAGCGTTTCTTGATCGTTTTCGGTCCCGTTCAAACTTCCTGCCTGGAGTCGTCCTACCACACCATTGCATGAAGGTTCCTGTATGACACTGCACACCCCCCTTCTCGGCATCCTTGTGGGCGTGGTCCCGTTCGTGCTGGCGTGCTCGCAAAACACGGGTCGTTCGACAGTCGGATCGAAGCCTGCGGTTTCGAGCGCCCCGGCAGCAACGGTGTCTTCCACTGCCAGCAAAATCGCAACAGTACCGACGACGGCGGCCGACCGGGAATCGGCGAACGGCTCCAAGTGGCTACGTTTCCACGGCCCTCATGGAGACAATCTGTCGGACGAAATCGGTCTGCTCAAATCTTGGCCGGAAGACGGTCCCCCTCTGTTGTGGAAAGCAGAAGGCCTGGGCAACGGTTTTGCTAGCGTTACTGTATCGCAGGGCCGAATTTTCACGGCCGGCAACGTAGAGGAGCAGCTCCTGATCTCCGCCCTGGATATGGAGGGGAATATCGTCTGGCAGAAACCGAACGGGCCAGCCTGGACGAAAAACTATCCTGGTTCGCGGGGAACTCCCACGCTAGACGGAGATCGGGTGTATCATCTCGGGGCGTCCGGCGATCTCATCTGTTTGAAGGCCGCGGACGGTGAGGTGGTTTGGAGCAAAAACATCCTGAACCAATTCGATTCCCAACCGCCCGAGTGGGGGCTTGCCGAATCCGTCTTGATCGACGGCGATCGGGTCATCTGCACGCCGGGTGGTCCTAAAACCTGCATCGTGGCCTTCGACAAGATGACCGGCGACGTCGTCTGGCAATCGGAATCCGCCGATGGCGATGGGCCGTCCTATGGCACGTCAGCCCTGGCCGAATGGGAAGGCTTGCGGATCGTTTTCAACCTTACGGCCAAGGCCTTGGTCGGCGTGGATGCCGAATCCGGAAAACTCCTTTTCCGCTATCCTCACGAGACAGCCTACGACGTCAACGCCTGCATGCCCCTTTTCCACGACGGCATGGTATTCATCAGCACCGGCTACGGGAGCGGCTCGGAGCTGATCCGCCTGAAAAAGGAAGATGGCGGCGTCACCGCGGAACAGGTGTGGCAAAACAAAGACCTCGACAACCATCACGGAGGGGTGATCTTGTACAACGGATATCTGTACGGTTCCAATTACCGCGGCAAATGGGTTTGTTTGGACTGGACCACCGGCGAGACAAAGTACACGGAAAATGGGGTGGGTAAAGGCTCGGCGATCTTGGCCGAGGGAATGCTCTACACCTATAGCGAACGGAAGAAGGTCGGATTGGTGCCTGCCGTGCCGGATCGCCATGAACCGATCAGTTCGTTCACCCTGCCGTCGGGCGAGCGCGAACAATCCTGGACGCATCCCGTGATTTTGGACGGGCGGCTATATCTGAGGCACGGCAACCTGCTGTTCGCTTATAATGTTCGGGCGGAGTGAAACGGAGCACTTGCGGGGCAGTTTTGGTAAGGTTTGCGTCGCGGGTTTTGTCGGGGGGGTATTTCCAGCTCTGCCGAGGGGGTCTTCAGGTCTTGCTACCCCCGGTTCGATGCGTAGCGGCGCAGGCAGGGCATCGGGAGTTGGTTGGCTACTTTTTCCGGGTCTCATGAAAGCGAGAGGATTGCAACCATGCAGCGACGCGATTTTGTGACGGGTTCGGCGGCGGTGTTGATGGGAGGAGTAGCTGGCCAGGCCTTGGCCGAAGGTGGGGATCGCTCCATGCGGCAACTCCTGGAGCTGCGGCACTATTCCTTGGCTTCGGCAGCAAAACGAGAAGCCATGGAGAAGTTCCTTGCCGAAGCGGCCATTCCAGCGTGGAACCGCATCGGCATTCAGCCGGTGGGGGTGTTTCGCGCCCTCGAAGCGGAGGACGTTGGGCTTTGGGTCGTGCTCGTCCACGATTCTCCCGTCACCATAGTGACGGAATCGGCCCGCTTGATGGAAGATGCCGCTTATGTAGCAGCGAGTGGGGCTTTGCAAGACGCCTTCGATGATCCGGCGTACCAGCGGATCGAGAGCAGCCTGTTATTGCCGTTTTCTGCGATGCCCAGGCTGGAGGTCCCCACTCAGGCCGCCACGCGCGTCCTACAACTTCGCATCTACGAAAGCCACAATTTGGCGATGCACCTGAAGAAAGTGGAGATGTTTGAAAGTGGCGGCGAGCTGGAAATCTTCCGGCGAGTAGGTCTCAATCCGGTATTCTTCACCCGGGCCTTGATCGGCTCCAAGCTCCCCAACCTCACCTACATGTTAGGCTTTGAAAACCTGGATGCGCAAAAGGCCGCTTGGGAGGCGTTCATGAAGGATCCGCAGTGGACCGAGCTGAAAGCCCGGCCCGAATATGCCAACACCGTCTCGAACATCACGAACATCCTGCTGACCCCCAGCCCGGGATCGCAGATTTGAGATCCTCGTGGCTCATGGCATCGCGTCCGCTATCAGAGAGGCGGAGAGACCTCCGAGGCACTTCGTGCGGCATGGCTGATTCGTGCGACGGGGCGGGGTTGCTTACGCAGAATCAAAGGGCCATGACACGAAGAGGTACGCCTAGCCGCCAGTTTTGGCGGACCAAAGTCCGAATAGTCCTCGGCTGCTCTTCTTTTCAGGTTCCTTGCTCTTCTCGCCCGATAGGGTTTCCGCCAGCCGGAGAATAGATTGCGTTACCGCAGAGCGGGACGCCTGTTCTAACAAGGGAATGCCGTTATTGCGGGCTTCGCTGCAAGCACGATAGTCGTTGGGGACTTGCCAGAATATCTCTCGACTAATAATTTCTTGCGCCTTTTTCAGCGTAATTTGCCCGTTCTCCATGCCGGACCGATTGACGATGATCTTCACCTTGTCCGCCATGCCCTCCATGTTTTGGAACGACATCATCAACCTCACCACGTTGCGCAAACATGGCAGGTCGAGCTGGGTAACCAAAAGGACGTGATGGGCCATCTCCAAGGCCATCATGTCGACGGGGGTAAAGGCCTTGGAAAGATCCAACACCAAGTGCGTGAAGGTCGCCTTGAGCAAGCCAATGACCCGTTGCAAATCCTCGGCGCTGAGAAGCGATACGTCCTCCAGTTGCACGGGACGTGGCAACAAGAATAACCCCGAGGCGTGCTTGGTCAACGACCGTTTCAGCAGCGAATAGTCCAACCGGGTGACATTCTGCGCTACGTCTACGATCGTATAGTCCGGGATCGTGTCCAGGAGCACGTCCGCGTCTCCCAAACAGAGATCTAGGTCCACGAGGGCGACGGTATTCGTTTCGTTGCGAGCCAGGGCGCAGCCCAGATTGACAGCCAGCGTGGAGACCCCGACACCGCCCGTCACGCCGACCATCGCGATGACCTGCGACCCCCGAGCCTTGCTCTCTCCACGCCCGAATTTACGCTCGCCGACGCGGGCGATAGCGGCCAGCAAGTCCTCGATGCGTACCGGTTGGGGCAAGAACTCCTTTGCCCCCGCGCGCATCGCCTGGAGAATCAAGTTGCCGTCTTTGCTGGAGCTGACCACGAAGACGGCACAATCGGGAGAATGCTGCGTTACTCGCGAGACCAGATCGAGGGCCTTCTCCGGGTCCTGATCAATGGCCACGACGCCGATGTCGGGACTGGTTTGGGCCACCACGTCGGCGAAAAACTCGTAGCGCGAGCACTCGGCGTCCAGCCAAATCATCTCCAGACCCAGGAGCAGACGCTTCAATTCCTCACGCGACGTATCTTGGGGATCGACGATTGCCAATCGCAGTACGTTACTCATCAGGCTCACCCATGTCGTTTAGCACATCACGATGCTGCACGCCGCATCTTGCTAGGCCAGCCGATGCTATGTCGGGCAAAGCGGTTGCCGGCGTTCACCGGGATCGGGGCCAGTGCCGCCCGCCGTGACGGACTCTCCCGTCCAAGTCGGCTGCCGCGCAAGACCAAGAGCATTGGAATCTCTTGACAAGTATGGCTTACGAAATCGCGACGTGCAGACGGAAGATGGAAGTTCGTCAGCTTATGGAACGGTCTGGCAACTGGTTCTGGCAAATCCCGTAAACCGCCACCCCCGACCAAAGAGTACGAGTTGCGCAGCGCGAAATGTGGGACCAGAGATCGCCCTAATCGTCATATCCGATCTTTCCCATGAAACCGGGCAGCGGCTTCACGTCCGGGGTTTCCTTGCTGGGGTTAGGGGGCAACGGAGCCGTCGCCGACGAGGGATTCGTTGCGGTCGATGCACTCGTCGAACGGCGTGGGGAGATGGGCATCTTCGAAGGTACGCGGTTCAGGACCGGCCCGCTGGGGGGAGCAGGTTCCAACGCAGGGGCGGGAGTCGGAGAGGGAGACGCACTCTCAGGCAATACCTCGATCGTTGCCATTTCGGTGCCAACGCCGCTGGGGCACTGGCGCTGGACTTCGATCAGGCCGCCAAAATAGAGTTCGGAGTCCGTGGGGCTGGAGGTGCTCAGGCCCGGTCCACCCGGTGGGACATCCTCCGGATTCATGGCCGCGACCAATTCCGGCGTCACCAGAATCAACAGCTCCACATCGTTGGTGCGTTCCTCGACACGTCGGAAGGGCATGCCGAGATACGGCACATCGGAGATCCAGGGCAGCCCACGGCGTTGCGCTTCTGTTCGCGTCTCGACCAAACCGGCGATGGCGAGCGTCTGGCCTGCCTTCATCTCCACGCCGGTATCCACCTCTCGCACACGGAGGCCCGGCACGGTGGTGGAGTTGATCACCACGGAACGTGCTGAGTCGATTTCGCTGACCCGTGGTCGCACTTCGAGGCGGATCTTGCCGTTCCCCAAAACGATCGGCACGAAGTCGACCTGCGTGCCATACTTCTTGTATTCGATGGAGACGGTTCCCAGGCTTTGCGGAACGATGATGGGAAATTCGCCGCCCACCTGGAAAAAGGCTGGCCGGCCGCTGACCGTGACCAAGGTCGGCTCAGCTAACACTTTCATCAAGTTGTCCTGCCGCAAGGCATCCAAGACACCGAAGAAAGCGTCATTTCCGTCGATCACGCTGAAAAAAAACGTTTCGGCGCCGGAAGTCGCGGCGGAAGCGGCGGTTCCTGCCAGAGGGTCGGCCGCCGTGGCACCGCTGATCAAGCCCGACACGCTCGATCGAACGATGTTTTGACCCGAAATCTGCGTCCAGTCGAAACCAAACGACCGGAGCTTGGTTCGTGAAACCTCCATCACCTTGACGTGCAAAAGGACTTCGTGCATCCCTCCCAACGTCAAATTGTTGATCACGCGGGGATAATATTCTTGCGCCAGTTGCATGATGCGGCTGACGTGCTCGGGTTGATCCACATAGCCGGATAGCATCACGCCATTCGAGATTGGAATGACACGCACGCTACAACTCGGGAATTGACTTTCGATCAACAGGGATAGCTCCCGAACGTCGCCGAAGACGATGACATCGATGGCGTAAATGCTGCCAGACTCGTCCCACAGATTGACCTGCGTGACCCCCGACTTCTTGCCAAAGATCTGAATCTGGTTCGGTGAAAGGGCGGTCAACTGCACGATCTCCGGATTGTTGACTTGAGCCTGGGGGATGCGTTTGTCCAATGTCAGGATTCGGCTCGTATTGACCGTCAGCTCTTGACGCTGGTTCGACTCCGTGATTTTGCAGACGACCGCGTCCGAGACGAGGGGCGGGCCGGCGGGTGGACTCCCGGAAGTCTGAGGGGCAGGCGAGGGGGACGCCGTCTGCTCGCAGGCGGCATCGCGAATCGGCAAGGAAAGAGAACTCAGGACCGCCGCACAACCGGCCCACATGATAACCCGGCGGAGAATAAAGGAAGAGAGCCGCATCATCCGTGACCATCCTTGTTTCGCGGGAACTCACCGCCTGAAGACTTGCCGGCAGTTCCGATGATTGCTTCCTTTTTCGGCAGGGCCATCCGTGCCGCGCCGTCCTAATCCCTCGGAGCGGCCGTCATCCTGGAGGCCGTCGAGAGACGTGATTCTTGTGGTTTCTTGTTGGTGTTGGGACGCAACGTTGGAACTTGGTTGTCATTCGCAGTTACTTGCTCTCTGTCACCGATCCCCACACCAGTTATTCGTCTTTCAGAATGATCTCACGTGATGTTTTGCTTCGTTATGTTTTGCCACGGGCCGCGATCGGCGTCCGCTACTGATTTCGTGGTTCATCGGGAGGTGGCGGTGTTGGCTCCGGGTCTGCCGGCAAAGGTGGCGGTACGTCACTGGAGACCGTGGCCGGTGTGACATCAGCAGGTACGTCACCTAGCCCCGCGGAAACGATCTTCCACCGGGTGGGCAGCGGGCCCGCGTCGGTCACGTTCGCCACCTCTTCGAGAATCACGTCACTAACGTCCGATCCAGAAATGATTCGTACTGGCCAGGACCTGGCTCCGCCCACGGTCGGCTGCGCGGCTGGAGGGGGCGTGTTGCTCGCTGAGTTCAAAAACTGGGCGAAGGCGTCCTGCGTCTGAGGACCCTGGCCTGGCAGCAATTCCTTATCCGGATCGCCCTCTCCAGTTGCCAGCCCCAGCAGTTCCGCTGGTTCGACTCCCTTGGTCTCCGCCGGATCGACATCTCCCAATCCCCGCATGACCAGCCGGATCTGCCCCAACTCGCAAGCCGCAGTCAAGACTTCCGCCTGCTCTGGCATGACCAGAAGCGAGATGGTCTTCGGGCTTAAGGACTTCGATTCCTCGTCCGTCAACTCATATTTGTCGTCGATGGCGAAGACCTTGATGTTCTGTAAGATGGTTCGCGTGAAGTTTTTGGGAATACCCCGCGATGGATTCGCGGAGAAATGCACCACGACGTCCACACGGTCGCCCGGGCGAATCATGGCCGAGCTGCCACTTACCGGGTCTACCTTCACGGAGACGACTCGATATCCCTTCGGGATCCACGGGGCTGCCCCGGCGTCCACGGCGCCTTTAGCTAACAGATAACCTTCCAGAATGGGTGAACCCTTGAAGATCTTCGTCTTGGTACGACGATCGGCGATGCCTGCCAGATCGAAGATGGCTCCCTGGGGTATCTTCGACTTGGGCCACTCCTCCAGTTTGATCTGCGTGTCCGCGATGATTTCCCCGATGGGGATATCCTCCGTGGCCACCAGGATTGCCCGGGTTTCTTCCGCCTGCACGGTGATGGCGCGATCGCGCGTGGCGAGGACCTGTTGCACGCCGATGGCGGCAACCAGCCCGCAACCTATCGCCAAGGCCAATAGAATTAAGGATTTCGTGCGCATTGGGGAATTCCCGGCTTGGTCTGAGCGGCCGGCTCGTCGTGCTCCCTCACTCGTCCTCCCTGCTCGCCGTTTTTGCCAACTTCCTTGTAATCCCTATTACTTTCCAAGGGTAAGTCGCTTTTTGAGTGGAGGGGTAATCCTCTTTTTCACTGGGCGGTTTCACGTCGCATGGTGGTGACGGCAGCCAACTGTACGTCCCCTAGAAACATTGGCGTTGGAAGCCAACTAACTTGACTAAACGGAACGCGGACCGTAACGGTTACAGGCTCGTCAAAACCGGCGTCACTAGGAGGGTCTGGCGTAACCGTCACAGTCGCACTCCCCACGCCGCCACCGTTTAAGAAGGAGTTCACGGTATTCACCACATTTGCGGTAGTGGCGCCGTCCAGCACGCCAATCCTGGCCCCCTCCCGCGAGGCATTGGTGATAATTTGCTGGACCATAACCATGCGACCGATTTCGATCATTCCAAGTAACAGCAGGAAAAACAGTGGGGCAACGACCGCGAATTCGACGGCAGCCACCCCTAACCGCTTTTTTCGGCAAGAACGATACACTTTCTGCAATCCTCCCGTCCATTTATGTCGGAAAAAGTTCCCGATCCCGAGAGGGCATGTGCCGCACCCTGGAGTGATACTGGGTAAATCGCGACATTCAGAAGATTTGCACGTTCTGGACAACGTCATAGCACCACCATTGAAAAGAGATGTACCCAGGCGCGAAGAAGCAGGATCCCGTCACGTCTTTTCCGAAAAGCCGATACAGGTAACCGTTCACGCACCACTCGGGGCGTCGCGCTGCGTCGAGCACAACGTCTTTGGGTCCTTGGGTAATCTGCGGCTACGTGCAGCGCGTTTGTACCACCGTGTTCGTAACACCACCGCGTTTTCTGCATTGTTCGAGCGGTAAACGGTTACCCAGACTGGCATTCGTATCCATTTAGCGGCGCGTTGAGCGCAGATTTATTCTCTGCTGACATTTCCCAAATGATTGGGTGCACGGACCGGTTCGAGTCTCCAACGGCCGTGGCCTACGTGGTTTTTGCTCTTTACTGGATTTTTGCAACTTGGGTCCGCAAGCTCCATCCCTCCCTCGGGAGATGGTACGGCGAAGGCGTTTCCCATGGAAACGGCTTTCCTTGTATTCTTAAGTTGCCCAGCATTCCAGATTCTCTACATCTCGCACAGGGGGGATCGAGCAGTTTGCAAAAGTATAATCTTTACATCGGGAAGCCCACTCCGAAGATAGGAAACAGCATTCCGCGAAGCAGGAAGTAACCAATCGTTCCCATTGCGATCGGGATACCGTACGGGAGGAGCAGCATCCGCGGCTTGCGTTCGGCGGCGATGGCGGCGAGTTTCTCGGGATTCCGCACAACCAGGATTTCCGTCAGGATGGCGAAGAACTGACTCTTGTGGTGTCCCCAGGCTCGCCTGCGGAGGACCATGATCAGGGCCAAGATGGCGCCGACGATGACCGTGGCGACAAACGCCCAAAACGTGTGGACCATTCCGACCCAGGCACCGACGCCCGCCAAAAGCTTGACGTCGCCCGCCCCCATTCCACCAATCGCATACGCGGGAAAGAGCAGGCCCAAGCCCACGGCGGTGCCGGCGAGGCTCCATCCCAACCCTTCCCAGCCTCCAACCCAGCCACTGAAGGCCCAACCACTGAGGATCATGGGAAAGGTCAGCCAATTGGGGACCTTGAGCTGCCGCCCATCAATCCATGCCGCTACGATCAAGGTGACGGTGACGAGCCAGCAGACCGCCCAAACCGGCCAGGGGCCTCCCGCGACTTCCATCAATCTCTCCAACATGTTCTCGGCTCCCCAAGTACTTTCCTGATGTTGCCTGCCTTGTCCTTGCCTTCCAACACCACAGCGCAGAGTCCGCCTGATTGCGTAATGCCCCCCGCCTATGATGCGGCGCGTTACGTCCTAGCACCACAAGGTCTTGAACCAAGCAATCAACCCGGCGCTGTAGTACTGACTGTCTTTTGTCCACTTCTTGTCCACGTTATCCACAGTGCCGCGAGGGACACCGCATCGAGGTGCTATGCCTGTTCCAGGGTCACGGTTTCGAAGGATCGCGGATACCGCGATCATCTTCGCCGTCAACGAAGCACGGTCACGAGCGCGGCTACGTACGGACGGTCATCCAGAACTGGAGGGCCGCCACCACTACCGACAAGCCGACGATTCCGGCCGGGATGGCGCTGAGGAACAATTCCGGCGTGAACATTCCGCCCATGACCTTAAGACCCTAATCGATGTAAAGCACTGGCGTAAAGCACCTCTGTGCGAATCTCACGTTGACCGATGATGGCTCCCGAATAAAGCATAGGTCAAAAAAACGCCCCTCGGAGAAATTGGGGATCTCCGAGGGGTTTTTCCCGCTTAAACATTTACCCGACCGCATCGGTGGGGTGTCATGCGTAACATCGGACCGACAGATCAGCTCGGAGCGGCTGCACTGACGGAGGCCTGAATCGTGTCGAAGGTGTCACGCGCGGCCGTGCCCAGGGAGCTGATGGCCGTCAAACACACGATTACGATCAATGCCAGCATGACGGCGTATTCCACGGCGGTGGGGCCGTCTTCCGATACGAGGAAACGATGCAACTTCTGAGCAAGCAACTTCATAGAGTTCCTCCAAGACAAGCGGGTCTTTACCGACCGATTGCCGCGGCGCCGAGCCGCGATCGGCGGGGAAAAGTAGGGATCGGAGGGTACGCGCCGCCTCACGGCGACGCCGGCCTGCCTTGTACCTTCCGGACCCCGAACAAACCGAACACAAGTGCCTCTTCCCCTTATGCCGCGATGCCCATCCGCTCGGGCCGACCGAGTCGGACGGCGCCGCCGCACCGGCACGAACCCGGTTGTCGGCAAGCGGAAGTCCGAGGAGGATACCCCGAACCGCGTCACCCTTTCGGCAGCCAGGCTACCGCCCTCGCAGGAGGATGCGGCCCTTGGCTTTGCGCCCCGGCCTTACGACCGGTTTGCCTTTTTCGAGGATGAGGCGTGCAGGCCGTTCACGGCGAGCGTGGACCGGTAATGTCGAAACATCCCGTTCACGTCCCGACTCGCCCGACAGCCTTCAGGCCGTCATTCGGCTCGACCTTCAGGCGTGTGCGTTGCTCATCGCCTTCAAGTCTCGCCTCTGTAATGAAGGCTAGGTCAAAAACGGCCGAAGTCAAATCGCGAACTTGAGCGATTCTTGGTGCTTCGAACGAAATGTCAGCCTGTCGCAGTCCAGCCCTAACGCATTTGTGGAATGTACCAGCGGAACGGGGACCGGGCCGTGTTCTATACTTGCAAAGCCGAGTGTGCCGAGCCGAATCGCAGCCCCCCGGCTGCCGCAGGCATGATTGCTCCGTGGTATGGTTCTTTCCCGCAAGGCACTCACTCATGCCCCTGCATGGACTCAACGACAGCCGCCCTCTGAAGGCTATCTGCCGGCATCCTCGGAGCGACAGTCGCCGCCATCCTATCAACGATATCCGCCGTGTGCTCCGCACCCTGATGGAGTCGGCTTCAACAGGTTGGCCTGCCCAGCATCGCGTGGGGTACCAGCGTCTGGTATCCAACACGGCTATCGCAGCGGCGCTCGGCATGTTGCTTGTCATGGCGATTCCGGCAGTTCGGGGGCATGTCTATGTGCGAGACGACCTCGGTGCGTACCACTTGCCTTTGCGTTGCTTTTATGCCCGGCAGCTAGCAGCGGGAGAGGCGTTTGATTGGCACCCGGGGCTGTTTGGTGGCTTTTATTTGACCGGCGAGGGGCAAGTCGGGACCTATCACCCCTGGCACCTTTTTTTGTATGGCTGTCTTCCGTTACCGATCGCCTTCGCTGTGGAATTGCTTTCCGCCTACGCTGTCCTTTGGGGCGGCACGCTCGTGCTGATGCAACGACTGACGCAAGACCGTGCGGCGGCGGCCTGGGCTGCCCTCGCTTTTGCCTTCGGCGGCTTTCCTCTCCTGCGATTTGTGCACCCCAATGCCGTGGCCGTGGTAGCCCACATTCCTTGGCTCCTTTGGATCGAGGACCGCTTGATCACGCTAGCTACCCCCGCTTCTCCCGGCATCCGAGCCGCTGCGGCATCCCATCGGGCAAGGGCGGCTGGTGCAACACGGCTTCGGTGGTGGTTGGCCTACGCGATACTCTCCGGATCGCAATTGCTTCTGGGATATCCGCAATATGTTTGGTATTCCTTGCTGGCCGAGTTCGCTTGGCTTTTGGTACGCGGTAGCCATCGGATATGCAAAAGCAGCATCCATCATGTCCCTGGCGCCGGACGCGATTGGTTGGCATCCGTTCCGCTATTGATCCTCGCCAAGCTCGGGGGGCTGGCGTTGGGGGCGGTTCAATTTCTGCCCACGTGGGATGCGCTCCGAGAATCGACACGGGCTGCGCCGTCGGCTGTGTTTCAGGCCAGTGGATCGTTGCATCCCGCCAACGTTGTCCAGCTTTTGGCACCGTACCTGTTTCGGGATCGCGTGTTGGGCGGCATCACGCATGAGATGGCGCTGTACATTGGCGCTGTGCCCTTGTGTCTTGCGGTGATTGCCTGGACTATCGCTCTGCAATCCGTTCGCGGCAGTGTGATGCGACGGAGGGAGAGAAGCCGCTCAAGATCGTCCCGAGGCGATCTGCAACCCGTTCGCAGCGATGCGATGCGACCCGTACTCGTAGCATCGGCCGTAGGAGCTGTCTTGGCACTGTTAGCAGCCTTTGGCCAATACGCACCACTTTTCAGCATCCATCGCCTGCTCCCGTTTCGTTGTCCCAGCCGTGCGATTGTGCTGTTTCAGTTGTGCGTGGTGATGGCGGCCGCGTGCGGATTTCGACAGTTACTGCGGCTCTCCCTCGGATGGGGCACCCAACAGGCGTTGAGATCCCGCACCGTGCAGCGGGTCGCGATCGCGATCGCGGCGGGGAGCATCGGCGTGGCCGCATTCCGCATCGGCTTCGGGGACGGTATCTCCTTGCCGTGGGCGGCTCCCGCGGCGGCAGTCTGGGGGCCTGTACTGTTCGTGGCGAGTGCGCTAGGCATTGCCGCGGCTGCGCGAGGATATCGAGCCGCCCTCCTCGGGCTGGTGCTTTTGACGGCCTGCGACATGGCAGGTTACGGCTTGACGTACGCGGTGTGGGCGGACACGCTGCCTTGGAGCGATTGGCGTGCCCAGGCCGCGATACCCCCGCTTCAAAATGCTACGGAGCGGCCGTTCAGCGGTCGAATCATGTACTTGCCCAAGGTGGCTCCGTCCCCAGCGTCCTTGCCAGCAGTCGGCAATCCATGTCTGGTTCAGGGTGTGCGGCGGATGGACGGTTACGCCGGGTTGCCGCCGCGACGTATTCTCGACATGCGAGATCCGACGGCAAGACGGATTGCAGGGGTAGAATGGGTGGGATGGTTCTCACCAGATTCGAGAGGGACCCTGCGTTTGGCCTGGGAACAGTGCCCACGCCCCTTACCGCGGTTCCGCACCGTCGGCCGGTGCATCGTTTCGCCGCCCGCCCCGGAGGTGATCGCGCGATTGGAACCCGATCGCGCCGCGATCACTGACGAACGCTTAGCAATTGACCCCGACGCGAAAGCCGCGGTCGAGGTGCTAAAAGATCAACCGGGTCGCTTGGCCGTCATGGTGACCACGGACGGTCCCGTGCTGCTAGCGATATCCGAGGCCTATCATCGCGGATGGAGGGCCAGGCTGGACGATGGGGACGAAACGCCGGTCCTCCGTGTCAACGGTGACTTATTGGGCTGTGTGATACCTTCCGGCAGGCACAGCATCACGTTGACCTTTCGCCCCTGGAATTTGGTTTGGGGACAGCGGATCAGCCTTGCCGCCTTTACCCTTGTGATCGGCGGCTGCTTTCTGACGCTTAGCCCGTGGGGCCTGCCGGGTGCTCGCCGTCGGCCGCCAAAAAGGTTAGATTAAACCGCACCGCGGCTTGCTTGGATCAGATTGCGTAGGTCGGATTGCGTAGGTCGGATTGCTTGGGGCGCGGAGGTCCCATCGGCGGGACGCTAACCGGTTATCCCAACAACGCCCCTCCGCCAGGATGTTAGGGTTTAGGCGATGACACTCCTCTACCACGGTTTGATCTTTCATCTGCACCAGACGGGTGCCCATCCCGAACGCGCCGAACGGATTCGGGCCATTCCAGGCCGCCTGGAAGAAGAGGGCTTGCTCCAGCGGTGCGTCTGCCCCGATTGGCAACCCGTTGCTCGGAGTGTGCTCCAGCTCGTCCACTCCCCGCGCTACGTCGATGAAGTCTGGTCGTTGGCCAAGGCTGGGGGCGGGGATTTGGATCACGATACGGTATGCAGTCCGGACTCCTACGATGTGGCCCTCTCCGCGGTGGGGGCTGTCTGCGACGCAGTGCAGCGCGTCGTGCGCGGCGAGGACCGCCGGGCCTTGTGTCTGATTCGCCCGCCCGGCCATCACGCCCTGCGGACTCTCGCCATGGGTTTTTGTATTTTCAACAATATCGCCGTCGCCGCCGCATCCGCCGTTTGGCAGTTGGGGCTGGACCGCGTCTTGATCGTGGACTGGGACGTTCATCATGGAAATGGTACGCAGGCGGCCTTCTGGGAAGATCCCCACGTGGCCTTCCTGTCCATACATCGGTGGCCCTTCTATCCCGGCACTGGCGACGAAGACGAAATCGGCGAGGGGGCTGGCCACGGGTACACGCGAAATATTCCCGTCCGTTACGGCACGCCGCGATCTGAGTATGTGCGTCGGCTGGGAGACACTCTTGACGACTTCGCAGGCAAAGTCAAGCCGCAACTCATGCTCGTCAGTGCGGGATTTGATACCCACCGGCTTGACCCGGTGGGGAATCTGGGCTTGGAGACCGAGGATTTCAGTTCGTTGACCCAGATGGTGCTGGACCTTGCTGGCACCCATTGCCAAGGTCGCTGCGTAAGCGTTTTGGAGGGGGGCTACAATCCCGAGGTGATGCCAGACTGCTTGACCCTACACCTGGCCGAGATGATCCGTCGCGACGACAACGAAGGCGGCAAGGCCGCTTTGCCATCCAAGGGGGAAGGTCCATCGCCTTCGCATTGACTCCCGCCCTTGCTCGCAGATTCTGGTTTTTGCGTGGGCGATTGTATCCTACGGGTTGTGCAAGGGAGAGTGTCTTTCCATCTTTCTTGGCTGATGTCTTTCCATCTTCACTTGCGGTCGAGCGCGATCGCGCCGTCCCAATGTGGCGGCGGCTGCCGGTTGTGCCGGGCAATGTGCATCGTCAAGAAATCTGCTGCCGGATCGGCAGCGGGGAGGCGGTGCAGCAGTTCGTAGGCATCCTCCCACCGTCCCTCCGCAAAGGCATCCACGGCCGCATCGCACCAGCGAAGGTGTTCTTCTTTGAGCAACGAATCGCCGGTTTCGGGGGGCAGCAGCTCGTGCACCGTCACCGATCTCTCCATGCCGTAGGGACGGACCACCGCCAGCTTGCGCGTCCGCGCGATGCCGACGGACACATTGCGACGGACGTATTCCGCGGTGAGATCGTCGATCAGAATGGGTACCCGGAAGACTTTGGTAATCCCCTCCAGACGCGAGGCGAGGTTGACGGGCGGTCCGAAGACCGTCACCTTGGCATGGTCAGGAGTGCCGATCTTGCCAGCCACGGCGGGGCCATGCGTGATGCCGATCCCCACATGGAAGCCCGCCAAGCCGCTCTCTGTTGCGTACGCGGCGGCCTCGAACTCCCTGCGAATCGCCAATGCCGCACGGCACGCCCGGACAATATCATCTCCTTGCGGCAGGGGCCAACCCCAGAAGCCCATCGCTGCATCCCCCTGAAAGTCCCCAATCACGCCGCCCTCATCGAGTATGCAACGCGTCATGACTTCCAAGGTCAAGCTGACGCGGTGAAGCAGTTGCAGCAGTTGTGCGGCATTGCGTTCCGATTCCAAGCTGAAACCGCGAAGATCGCAAAATAGCACCGTCACGTCCACTTCGCGAGGCTGCAACAGTTCGTCGGGATCCCCTTCGGCTAGGCCCTCCAAGACGGGGGGCGAGAAAAATTGCGACAGCACGGCCCGATGGCGTTGCAGTTGCCGCAATTGCAGGAGCGAGGCGGTCATGGAGGCGACCAGCTCCAGAAACTTGATGTCCTCGCGGAGGTCGCCCGCCCCGCTGGACGGATAGCTGCCGTCCGCGCCGAGTCCGCCTGCCACGTAGATCGCCCAATGGGGGGCATCCTCTAGGAAAATCGGGGTGCAGGCGGCCCAATCCACGTTTTGACGGGCCGTATAAACCGGAAAATCCCCGGCGGGACGGCCGATCCGGGAATCGCCTGGCCGGTGGAATCCCGCGGAGGCGGATGGTCCAGCCGGATCCTGGCGTCCCTCGCCCGACCACACGTGCAACAAGCTTTGCCGTTTCTGCCAGGTCTCTAAGATCAGGCGGCGGCTGGGACGAAAATCTCCGGCGGTCAAGAGACGCCGGTCCCACTGTAAAACGCGAATGGCGGCCGGGCACTGCGATGCCGCCGTCTGCCTCGAGCGGGCCTCGAGATCGCCGGTCGTCGCGGTCGGTGACGGCTCCACGCGGACGACCGCTGCGGCCTCCGCATTCGGCATCCCGGCCAGCACCAGATTCACCAATCGGCTGCACATCTCGGCCTCGGTGGCCGCCGAAGACAACGCCTGAGTCAATCGCGAAAGCACTTCCAAGCGGTGATTGGGATTGACGAACTTGATCTGGCGCAGGTGTTGTGGCGAGAATTCCTGCTGCTGAATGGGCGCCGGGTGATCCGTCGTGATTCTCGCCTCTTGCCGGACCAGCGTGAATGAAGTCTGACCGATGACAAAGCACTCGCCCAGGGGGATGCTCGCCGATTCCACGGCCCGACCGTGAAAAAAGACCGGATTCGTCGCCCGGGGAAGTTTCCGCAGATGCAGTCGATCTCCCTCCAATCGCAACTCGACGTGTTGCCGGGAAATGTGAGGGTCCCACGCTATGGACCAGGAAACGGATGCCCGGCCCAGGACCACGGGCACGCCGGCGGGTAGCTGCTTCCGCCAGCGATCCTCCGATTTTTCGCCCTGTGCGATCAGGTGAATGGCCGGCAATTCACTCATCGTTCGTAGCCTTGCGAGATGAACGCCGCACGCACCGGCTGGGGCACGGTGGCAATCGCCCGATAGCTCGCATTGTTCGTAGCCTTGCAAAACGCCCGCGACGCACAGTCCGCACGTCGGCACCCAACAATCTACGGCATGCGCTGATCGTCATTCCACATCCGTTTGTTCGGTCGCCTTTTGCCAATCCAGCGTACTCTCCAAAGTCGGACGGGTGGGGATCCATCGGTTCCGTCTCTTCGTAGGCGTGCCGGGAATCAAATCCCACTCCCAATTGTCTTTTGGAAGGGGGGAGATTTCGCGAAGCAATCGGAGCGCCAGCGTCCACAGCCCTAACAAAATCACGGCTACCATCCCGGCGGCGATCAGGCCAAAACGTACGAGACGCTGGCGCATCTCCCCAAGGGGCCGTGCCAGGGCCGATTCGTAGTCCTCTTGAACTATGACCCGCCAGCCGATTGCCTCAGGTTTGGTGCCAACGGCTCGGTTCAGAGTCACGGGGGCTTGTTGTGCCAGATAGCGTCGGGCGAAAGCCGTCCCCAAAGGGTCTTCGCCCAACGGATCGTGGAAGTTCACAGCCGTCCCGGACGGCGGCGACTTGCCATCGAAGACCGGCGGCAAGTCTTCCTCTTTCAGTCGGTAACCCTTGAAACGATCGGGCAGGCGTCCCTCTCGCCGCAATATCTCGTCGAACAAGGGGTGCTGCAAGATCAGGCCCCGATTTTCGCCCGAACGCATCTCCACCAATATCGGAAACTGCGAGGGGTTGCCCTGCAACTCGACGAATCGGGTCACGCGGACGGTTAACGCCAGCACGCCCAGGAATTCGCCCGAGGCCGAGTCCCAAACCGGCGTCGCCACCGCCGTGATCCACAAATTGGTGGCTTCGCTGCGGAAGACCGCCGACAAGATCGTCTCCCGGAGGTGTAATTCGGGGTTGTCGGGACGCCAGAGCCGATCTCGGTCGCGATCCCATCCTGTGAAAAAGCTCCGCCAGGCGTAATTGTGGCCGATCGTCCGAGATTGCGGCACGCGGGTTACCGAAAGCCCCATCGCGTCGCAGAAAAACCAACTTGCCACATCATCGCCGGGCTGTTCTCCCTCGCCGTCGCCGGGCGGACGCATCCAGCGAGGCAACAGCTCCTCGAACTCCCGCTGGAAGCGCACTCGGGCCGGGTGCACCCGAAAGCGTTCGCGGAGGGGGGCCAGCTCCGTGTCAGGGGCATCGGGCCGGTTCAAAAGGTCGCGCAAGGCGCGAATCTCTTGGTCGTCCAGAAACGCTCGCACAGCCTGCACAAAACGCGGATGGACCGCCAATTGTTCCACGGCATCGTAGCGCCGCCGCAGTTCCTTGGCCGCCAGATCCGCTACATACTCCGCCATCAAGCGATTGTTTTGCAGGGCACGAACGGTAAGATTTTGTTCTGAGCGCGCGACGGCTGTCGAAAAACCACGCCAGGCGAACAGGGCGAAAACGCACAAGAGCAAAATAGGACCCAGGAATCCCAACACCAGCAGCGGCCGCCGCGTCTTGTGCAGGGACCACGCGTCCAGAGCTGCCAGTACCGCTGAAACGCTGGGGTAACGTTGCTTGGGGTCAGGATGTAGGCACCGTTCTATGATGGCCGCCAAGCCACGATCCACCCCTGGCACCTGACGATGTCCCGTAGGGACGCCCGACTGGATGATCCAGTCGCGATATGCCGCCAGGCGCTCTTCCAGATCGGTGATCTGCTCGATCCGGTCGGCCGAATCGCCGTCGCGGTGAGGCGGTTTGCCGGTCAACATGCAGTACAGCAGGCCGCCCAGACCGTAAATATCCCAGCGGACGTCGGGCACTGATCGCAGGTCTGCTTGTTCCGGCGCCATGTAGAACAAGGTCCCCAAGGCCGGTAATTGTTCGTGCGATAGTCGCGATTGACCAAAATCGCCCAACCTCGGTTTTCCGTCTTGGTCCAACAGCACGTTGGCGGGCTTGAGGTCGCAGTGGAGGACGCCTTTGTTGTGTGCATGGAGCAACCCGATCGCGACATCGCGAAACAAACGGATCGCCTCGCTGACGGGAAGAGGTCCCGCCGCCAGACGGTCAGCGAGCGAGCCTTGTTCCACGAACTCCATGATGTAATACGGGGGATCGGAGTCCCAGCCGACCGCGATCAATTGCACGATGTAGCGATCCGCTGAAAGAAAGACCAGCTTCTCGACCTCGCGTGACAGGAGCGACCAGTCCAGACCTCCGCGGTGGGCATAGAATTTCACCGCCACGCGGCGCCCAGTATTGCGATCCAGTGCCACCCACACCTCGCCGTACGCTCCCACGCCTAACAACCGCTCGATATCGTAGCCGGGCACGTCGGCGGGCGGTCGGCGGTGCTGCAAGCTCATCTCCTGAGAGATGCGCCGCGCCGTACCGTTTTGGGGAATCGTCGGTTCGTCGTTCATCGAGACTGGCCTGGGATGCTTTTCGCAAAGCTGTTTCCAATCGCCCTCCGGTGTGGCCGCCACCCCCACGCCCCACGGAGGGTCTTACATCGCAAGTATAACAATTTTGCTCGATAGTCGCGTCGCATGGCTGTGGCCAGAGAGCGTCAAATCCGGAAGACGGCCCGCCTCGGCAAGCTATACTTTTCACGGCAGAAAATCATGGCTTCGTCCCCGTATCTTCAGCGAAGGTCGTGTAATCCTGATGTATTGGAAGCCGCCCGAGTGGCTCATGGACCGCGGACCCCTGCTCTTGCGCATCGTGCAAGGTACGATGGCCCTCGGCATGGCTTGCATCTTGATGGGGGCCGTGCGCTGGGCCGCCTTGGATTCTAGCCTTCTCGCAGCGAGCAATGGACCACCCGGGGCTACCCCTGCGGCAGGTGGGCGAGCAGTGGCTCCACCGTCCCGCGACCTCGCGCTCTACGAGGCAGAAGTGCAACGGATGCGGGCGGGTGAGGACTACTATCGAGCCGCAGCGGTGGAGCTGCACACGCGAGGTTACCCCACGCAGAGCGTCTTCAATTGGCGGCAACCCTGGCTTGCAGTGACCCTCGCGTTTCTCCCCCACCCGGACGTTGCCCGACTGATCTTGGGTGCCCTTGCCACGATCATCTTGCTCCTCGGTTACCGCTTGCTGCGACAGGACGGCGAGCCGGTACCGGTCGCCTGCTTGTGGTGTGTGTTGACCACGCTGGCACTGCTCCCCGGGCTGATGCCGAGACTGTATTACTCGTCGGAGCTTTGGGCGGGCTATTTGATGTTGCTGTCCGTCCTCTTGGCCTCTTCCGGGCGGAACGGAGCGGCGGTGGTAGCGGGCCTCGCGGCCTTGTTTTTGCGAGAACTTGCCTTGCCCTTTTGCCTTTCCGCGGCCGCAGCGGCCTGGATGCGGGGCCGACGAGGGGAGTGCCGAGCCTGGGTGTTAGCCGTGGCGACCTGGGGCTTGTTCTATGTGTGGCACATCTCGCAAGTCCGCGCCAATGTCCCGCCAGATGGCGTTTCCTCCCGCGGTTGGTTTTGTGGAGGAGGGATTGAGTTCCTGCTAGCCACCGCCCAAATGCACTACGTGTTGGTGCTACTGCCCAAATGGGCGACCGTCATCTACTTTGGTCTGGCGACCGCTGGATTCATCGGGACGAAGAGCGAGCTTTCCCGACGCGGAGCCGTGGTCTTTGCGACCTACGTGGCCGTCTTTGCGATGGTTGGCCAGCCCTTCAACCAGTATTGGGGCCAGCTTTGGACGCCCATTCTATGCCTGGGTGTCACTCGATCCCTGGCCCAGGGGCTACGACTCGGCGGCAGGCTTGTCGGGCGGCTGCGCACCTCGCCGCACGCCCATCACCTGTGCGATACTCGTACCCCCCGCTGAC
>DYLS01000017.1 GCA_020721965.1 Blastopirellula marina
GTTAAGTGCTCCGCCTGGGGAGTATGGTCGCAAGGCTGAAACTCAAAGGAATTGACGGGGGCTCACACAAGCGGTGGAGGATGTGGCTTAATTCGAGGCTACGCGAAAAACCTTATCCTGGTCTTGACATGCACGGATTAACCCCGTGAAAGCGGGGCCACGCCTCTCTGAGGTGGAACGTGCACAGGTGCTGCATGGCTGTCGTCAGCTCGTGTCGTGAGATGTCGGGTTAAGTCCCTTAACGAGCGAAACCCTTGTCGCTAGTTGCCATCGGGTCATGCCGGGGACTCTAGCGAGACTGCCGGTGTTAAACCGGAGGAAGGTGGGGATGACGTCAAGTCCTCATGGCCTTTATGACCAGGGCTGCACACGTCCTACAATGGCGCGTACAAAGGGAAGCAAACCCGCGAGGGGGAGCAAATCCCAAAAATCGCGCCCCAGTTCAGATTGCAGGCTGCAACTCGCCTGCATGAAGCCGGAATCGCTAGTAATCGCGGATCAGCATGCCGCGGTGAATGTGTTCCTGAGCCTTGTACACACCGCCCGTCAAGCCACGAAAGTGGGGGGCATCCGAAGTCGCCGAGCTAACCCGAAAGGGAGGCAGGTGCCGAAGATGAACTCCGCGATTGGGACTAAGTCGTAACAAGGTAGCTGTAGGGGAACCTGCGGCTGGATCACCTCCTTTCTAAGGATTTCAGCTAGTCGAGTCTCACGCTCGGCGAAATGGAGTCGTTCGCTCGGCATACAAATGGCTCGTCGCACGCTACTAGGATATACGCCCCGAATCGGTAATTTGCCGGTTCGGGGGTTTTTTATTCCCCGATGGCTCCGTCGCTTCCGCTCTGCCGCCTCGCTGGGTCGCCAATGGCTTGGCTATGAACAGCGGGCCGCGGGGAGATCCTGCCGTGTGGCATGAGGTGAAGCGGTACCGCCTAACGGACAGGGCAGCAGTCGGCCGGGCATACGTCGGGGCAGGGGGGCAGTCGGCCCACGCTCCGACGCTCGCAAGTTCCCCCGAATCGCTCATCGATCATTTCGATCAGCCCGCGGATGAAGATTGGGTGATCCACCACTGTCTTGGCACGAACCAGAACAATTCCATGCCTCTTCGCAACCTCCGCTGCCTCAACGTCCAAGTCGTAAAGCACCTCCACGTGTTCGGACAGAAAACCCACGGGGGCGAGGATACACGGTCGACGGGGCAAGGTCTTTGCCCGCTCGCGGAGAATATCCAAAATGTCTGGCTCGAGCCAAGGCACCTGCGGAGGGCCGCTTCGGCTCTGATATACCAATTCCCAGGATGAGACACCCACACCCTCGGCGATCAATCGGCAGGCCTCGCGGAGTTGATCGACGTACGGTCCGGTGCGGGCCATCGCGATTGGAATGCTGTGGGCCGTGAAAATGAGGTGGGGCGGTTCGAGGGGCAAGGCCCGCCTGGCCTGGTCGATTCGATCGACCCAGGCCGCGATGAAACTCGGATGATTGAAGAACAGACGCAAGCGGTCGATTTGCGGTGCATCGGGACCTAAGGCTTGCCGGGCTTCTTCGATGTCCTCCAGATATCGCCGACAGCCGGAGTAGGACCCAAAGGCCGAGGTGACCACGGCCAGGGCCCGACGGACGCCACGATCGGCCATTTCCCGAACGGTATCTACCAAGAACGGGTGCCAATTGCGATTGCCCCAAAAGACCGGTACCGATTTGCCCGTCGCCGCAAGCCCACGCTCGATGGCGGCCTTGAAGGCCCGGCAGTGATCGTTGATCGGGCTGCGACCGCCCAAATGATAGTAGTGTTCCGCTACCTCTGACAGGCGTTCGGGCGGCACGGGCCGCCCGCGGACCACGTTCTCCAGAAACGGCATCACATCGTCGGGCTTTTCGGGACCGCCGAACGAGACTAGCAGCACCGCGTCATAGGGTGGTTGCACCGTCATGGTATCGCTGCTCTGGGAAATATGCCGTCCATCCGGTGTAGGCCCGCTTGGGCACATTTATGATTGCGGAAACCTGATGGCTCGGGGACCGCTTGGGCATTTTTGCATTATACGGTCGAAAGGCCACGGCAGTTGATAGAAGAGTTCTCGCGGTCCATAAAGGTGTGGACTTATGGCAACATTTACCGTTGCCCGGCGGCAACAACGCGACACCCGGCTATTCAGGTTGACCGTAGCCGATGCTACGTTTTGTGCCGGGGAATGGCTTCTTGCGCCGGGTAACCCCGTCGTCACTGGAACGGCATTTTGGGGAGGCCGATGGCAATTGGGGGGATCATCCGAAAGATTTGCCAGGACAGCCAGGCAGGTGGGCAATCTGCAAGCTATGTTCTCAGAGGGAATGGCGGTGGTATCTGATTTGCGGGAGAGGCCCGCAAGGGGGCTCGTGCGCCACCAGTTGCTGAAGGGATCGTAGCCGCTTTGCCGCGGATGAGGCATTGCCGATATGGATCAGTCGCGAATGGGTGGAAAGTGGATCAGTCAGACCGCCCTGCCGGCACGCTCCAGGGGGTGCCGGCGGGGAACGCTGATTTTGGAGCTGGTGCTAGTGCTGCCGATCGTCTTGATTGGCCTTCTGGCGGCGGTGCAGTTCGGCAAGTATTCTGCCAACATGCAAGAGCTGGCCTTGGCTGCTCGAATCGGCGGGCTGGCGGCCTCCAGAACTGCCGGTATCTCCAACGTCCCCGGCGATCCGGTACCCACAAACGTGGTCGATGCCATCAACCAGCATTTGGCCAGCGTCGGGATTTGCGGTGCGACCGTCGTCTTGGAGCACAATTTAAGCGGCGGACCGGTCTTGCTGGTGTCCCCCACCAGTGCCTCGGTGAGCGTGGGCGTGATCTCGTCGCCCCCTCCCGACCGGTATGTCCGTGTCATCGTGATTGTCCCTCAGGCGGCGGTGATGCCGGATATCCTGCGGGCGTGCGGCCTGCACCTGGTACTACCCGGCCACATCACGGCGTTTTCCAACGTCCAACATTATGCGCTGTAAATCTTGCTTCTCTTGACCCGTTCCTAGTTCACATGAGGTCAGGGGACGCATTGAGGCTTGGCTCAAGGGGGCGTCGGACGGAAAAACCTATGAAAGATCGGAAACGATTTCGAACAATGGTTCTCGATCGGGCAGCAGCACAGTCTGGACCTCGCCGCAGTGGACGCGTCGGGATTTCGTCCGTTGATGTTCGTCGGGGTTTTTCGTCGCTGTGGTTGATCCTATCGCTCCCCATTTTCTTGACGCTTTTCGCCTTCGTTTTCGAGATGGGGCATTTGTGGGTCGCCCGCGTCGAGTTGGAAAACGGCTTGGAGGCGGCCGCCCTGGCCGCCGTACAGGATTGGGCTGAGTCTGGTAGTACGGACACCTTTACCTCGCGGCAGGTCGGAGCGGCCTATGCCTCGATGAACACCGTTCGCGGCTTCCCGTTGGTTCTGGGGTTGAATCACGATCCCGCCGCGGGGGCTGGTAACCCCAATCAAAACTTGACTTGCTCCGCGACGGTCTATCAGCCGGGCGGGACGAGTGCCCTAGAGGGCAATTTGGTGTTTGGGGCAATCGTCAAGGACGATCCCGATTGTCCTCTGACATTCAATGCCGCAATACGCCCGAGTTGCGGTTTTGGGACGGTACTGATCGATGCCACGGCGCAAGGATCCGGCAACTTGGCGCAGGACAACGCGTGGGGAATCGCTTTCCGGCCTGATCCTGGTGCGCCACCCGGTCTGACGATCCAAGCCGTCACAATCGATCTGCAAGCAGGTGGGGGCAGTGGACGCTTCGATTTCACGTCATCAGGACCGATCCTTTCCGACGATTCCCCGACGCCGATCTTGCCCTGTCAAACGGATGTTGCCGGCTTTCCCAATCCGGCTAGTCAGATACAGTTTACCCCCCCCACAGGAGTATCGCCGGTGCTGACGATTTTATTCTTGCCGGACATCGGTTCCGGCGATCAGGGCTTCGAACCGGGGGACCGTATCCGCTTCGGGGCCAGAACGTCGGGGGTCTCGAGCGGTAGTGGACAGGACGACGGCGATGGCATTGGCCGCGACGGCGTTCGCGTTACGGTGGTCTTTGCCATTGGCGGTGTGCCTCAGCCGCCCGTCACTGGAGTCTTCTTCGATAATACGGAGTCGTCCAACGATTGTCATACTTCCTGCCCGGTTCATCCGTCGGGCATCCCTGACTTGCCTTGCCCGCCGGCGAGTGCCTCGAACAACAACGGGCAGTCTTATGTCCTGCTGAATGGCAGCGGCGGCGTGGAATATGCTGTGCGGGCCCAAGCGTTGATGGCGGTGTCGAGTCCGATTTGCAATCTGTTTGGGTTTCCCATGCCCGCGTATCGGATCTCCGCCCACACCATCGCCGCTTACTCTTGTGCCGAGGGGCGGCCGCGCCTCGTGCGTGTGGATCAATACATCTGCCCAGGACCATGACGACCATGATCCGCTCACAACCTTTGATCTGTTCTAGCACAATGACTCCAGACGACCGCGGTGGGAACGTGATCGTGCTGCATCAGCGGCCAGCTCGATCATCGCCGCGACGGAACGGTATGGCCTGCGCCACGATGCATGGGTTGAGCTTGCGATCGCGCGATCGCCGTGGATCGTTGACGTTGGAGGCCGTGCTCATTCTGCCCGTGCTGGTGCTGGTTTTTTTGGCCGTGCTGCAATTCGGCATTTTGATGCTGGTAGAGCAAACCGTGGTTCACGCGGCCACCGTAGCAGCCCGGGAGGCGGCGAAAGGGGCGGACGTGGATGCCACCGTGGTTGCAGCCCAAAGCGTACTGCGATTGCACGGATTGTGCGTGGGACCGGCCATGACGTTGGTCCTGGAAGATCCGCTATCGCTCACGCCCGTTCAGACACGTGGCGGTTTGCCTTGCGACATTAGCTGTTTGCCGACCTTGACGCCGGGGCAGGTCCGGGTGACACTGTGCGTGTCCCTCAGCCACCGACCGTTCCTTAATGCCTTGCGGCATTGGGCGATCGACTTCACCGGGAGGAAGTTTCTGGTCAGCGCTGTATCCGATCGCGAGTTCACCGGTCAAGCCATGGTCACACCTCGCCCGAATTGCCCGTGCCACTAGTCGTGTGATCTTGGCTAGTCGCTGGCACGCGATCAATTCACGCAACGGAAAGGGGAGAGGACCGCAGTCCCCTCCCCCTCGTCGCCCGAGTGGCAATCCAAGTGTCAGGATGCCTGTGCCCCTCTCACAGCTCATGCGGACCTGGCGGTTTTGCCGTCAACCAGGGTTTCGGCAGTTAACGCGGCTCGTGGGGCGGTGGTCCCGGAGGGCCGTCATGGTGCGGTGGCGGTGGTCCCGGAGGGCCGTCGGGATGCGGCGGCACGGGTTGCGCTGATCGCAGAAGCAGTTCCGCCATATCGCCCAACCCCTCACGCCTCAGCAGTTCCGCGGCGCGATGGAGACGTTCCATCTGTTCCGGCGGCATCGGATGCGGGAATGGTCCATGCTCGCGGACTTCACGGAGCTTGCCTTCGACTGCCGCGATTTCCCTTTCCAGACGTTCCACGTCGTCCATGCGATGCTCTTCTCGTGCGTGAGCTATCGCTTCCCGCAGTTCAGCCAGGTGGCGTTCGAGCCGCCCGACCGGATCTGGTGCCGCGAGTTCTAACGGAGGTCGCCTGAGTTCGAAATCCTTGAATATCTCACGTTTTCGGGCTTCGAGCTCCCGCATTTCCCGCTCGATGCCCTCCATAGCTTCGCGAATACGAGCCTTGGCTTCGTCGGCCCCTTCCATTTCCCGCCGCAGCGTTTCAGCACGCTCTCGCAGCTCATCCTGCGCCGCTTGAATCCGTCGCACGGCTTGCTCAATCCTCTCGCGTACTTCATCCGGCTGCGGGGGACGCGGTCGATCCATCTCTCGCCGTTCGCCCTTGCCTTCTGCACGTTCCCGATCAGGCCCCCGATCGTGCCAAGGCCCTTCCTCACGTTCGCGTTCAGCGACCGGCGGACGGTCTCCGTCGGGAGGTGGTCCCTCGGGACGCTCTTCGTCGGCTGCGGCCGTACTCCAGGGGGAGAGGACTGCCGCCAGCGTCACCGCCGCCAGCGATCCCCTCCACGACGACAAGAACCTGTTCATCACGAATCCTCCTCCTTTTTCTGTGGGCAGGGGCCAAGCGGCTGCCGCCCAAACCGTGGAACTAAAGACCGCCAAAGCGGTCATGACGACGGTACTTATCGACGCCGACCGGATGGCACAGCGCCGGTGCCCATTGCTGGTGGGACGGGACATCCGAATCAATCGCGAAACCCGGCGTGCCAGGGCTGAGCTGAAGCCATTCCCGCCTGCTGCCACGACCGAATGGGGACTCGGCGCAACCAGCCGACCGTAGCGCAGCAGCCCACGGGCGAGATGGCGCGGTCCGTCGGTGAGCCAGGCCGATGCCTCGTCGGCCGCCAATTCACTGGCCCAATCGAATCGCCGTTGAGTGGCCCAACTGGCTGGATGCCACCAGAGCACAGCCGTGCCGAGCCTAGCTACGTAGCGCCACAGGGGGTCTCGTGCTGCCAAGTGTGCCAATTCGTGAAGCAAGACGGCTTGTTCCGCCCGGTCCGGTTGCAGTACCGGGAAATTCTCCGGAAGCCCCAAGCTGGGGCGAAAAATCCCAAATGCCACCGGAGTTTTGACCTCGGGCAATAGATAGATGGCGATTTTGGAACGGAATTGCAGGCGGCTAGCCCAACCGTTTATGAAGTCGGAAATCGGCCCGCCCACGAGTCGTCGGTTGGGCTTGCAAGCCAAGCTCATACGCAGATGCGACCAGTGCAAATGCAGCCACATGATGGACGCACCCAACAGCCACAGCCCTCCCAACAAGGGCTGGTGAACCATTCGCAAGGCGATCCCGGGCGGTGATTCCGGCTGCGAGGGTCCCGGGGTAGGGACCGCGGCGGTTGGGGCCAGTGCGGGAGCCGCATCTGCGGTTGCGGAAGGCTGAAGGGGCCAGGTTCGTTGAGAGGCGGCTTGACGCTCCGAGGGGGAACTCGCACCACCGTGGACTGTGCCAGCCGGTCGCGCACCCTCCGAGGCCAAAGGGAGCGAAGTGAGCGAACGAAGCCCCTCAGCGCCTGATACGCCGCCATTCTGGCTGTGCACAAGCCGGTCGGACCCACCTTCGGGAACGACTGCGGTGGAGGACGTGACCACCGCTTGATAGCCGGTGTGGGGAAAGGGCAGGTGTTCCAGCAAATAGGTTCCTGCCGCACGGTCAAGACCGGTCAGCGTGCCGATACCCAGGGCGAAACAGCAGGTTGCGGCGGTTTGCCAAACGAGTCTTCGCCAAAAAGTTGTTCGGCAGAAACGATCGATGAGGATCGCTGCCAGGTAGACGAATCCCACGGTTACGCCTGCCGAGAGCCAGGGAAGATACCAGGGAGTCTGCATTTTCGAACACCTCAGCCCAGCGTCAAAAAAGGGCGATTCGTCCGTCCATCCTGTTCCGAATGGATTGCACCATCCTTACGAACCCTGAGGCCGCGCCGGTGGATCGGCCTCCTTTCGTTCGGCAATCAAGCGTTCCAGGGCTTCAAGCTCCTCCCGGCTGACATCGCGGGAGTCCAAAAGCTGGCACACGGCCGCCGTCAAGCTGCCGCGGAAAATACGGTCCACGAACTCGGCCGCCGCCGACCGCGTCACGGCACCCTCTCGTACCAGCGGATAATAAACAAAGCGGCGCCCCTCCACGCGATGGGCGACGAGCTTGCGAGCCTCCATCTTGCGGAGCATCGTAGCAACCGTGGTGTAGGCATACTTCGCCGGGCCGATGACTTGGTGCACATCGGTGACACCACACTCTCCCGAACTCCACAAGACGCGGAGAATCTTCAACTGCAAGTCGCCCAACCGCAGTTTACCGGAAGGCATTTGTGACTCCTTGGAAAACCCGAAC
The DNA here is from genome assembly GCA_020721965.1 of Blastopirellula marina. Lineage (GTDB taxonomy): Bacteria > Planctomycetota > Planctomycetia > Pirellulales > Thermoguttaceae > Thermogutta. The sequence continues at coordinate 7,909 of DYLS01000017.1, forward strand.
CGATTACCCGCCAATTTCCCGGGGACTGCCTCAAGGAAGCAATTTCTTTATCTACCGTGGTAATACTACCACGGTAGTCACTCCGTGTCAAGGGCGCGCAAGTGCGGATCGAGACAAGAGCGGTAACTTTTCCCGTACGGTAACCGTTCACGGCTGATCTATAACGGAAAAGATTTGTGAAACAACGAGGGGGATTCCGATGTTCCCCCGGGTTGTTCCGAGGTTCCCAAGGATTGTTCAGACGTGCCGAAAGGTTGTTCAGACGTTCCCATGCGTTGGTCAGACGTTCCTTCTGTTGGCACGGAATGCCCTTTCGACGAGCGTGACCAACGTCATTGAGTGCCAAGAACGTCATTGAGCGCCGGCCATGTCATTTCGACGATTGCCGGCGATGTCCTCTCGACGATTGCCAGGCATGTCATTGCGACGTGCGCCAGCGAGGAGAAACCTTAGTCCCTGCCGAGAAGTTTTCTCGCTTCGCAAGACGCAAGATTTCTCGCGTTGCTCGAAATGACAAGAGGGCGGGCCCTTTTGGAGTGAGGAGAACCCCTGTGAAAGACTACGCAAGATTTCTCGTTTCGCTCGAGATGACAGGAACACGAGCGGTTTTGCAGCGAGGAGAACCCCTGCGAAAGGCTACTCCGTCCGGGGCATGGGCCGCCCTGGGAGCGAAGGCGAGTGCGACCATCGTGATGCGGGCACTTTGTCCGAGCCGTTCGCGCCGCCATTTTCTGGGGTGGAAAGTAGCCATTGGGGGACAGCGGGATCCGAATGACCGCGGGAAGTGCTGCTTGCGACTGGTGGAAAATGACCGGGGGGGAGTGTTGCTTGCGAGTGGTGAAAGCGGCCCTTAGAATCTATGAGATTTGCATGAAGGCTGCGTGACGATGCAGGTACAGGGTCGGGCATTCCGCGGCTTCCTCCTCTCCGAAACGAGTTCGCGTCCAGGGAAAAGCCGACCGGGGACTTGGCGGCGGGTGATCCTTGCGCGTCTTCGATGGAAGCCCTGCCGAGCAAAGCGAGAAACGGTATGGACGATAGGTTGGCACAGTTGCGGGACCTCTCTGCACGATGGCACCGAAAATGCTTGTTGGGCCTCGAAGAATTAACCGCCGAAGAAATAGGTGTGTTGTTGGATACGGCCGACCTGTTTCGCCAAGCTTTTGACGCGGGGGAACGAAAGTTTTCGTTGCTATCCGGGAAGACGTGCGTCAACCTCTTTTTCGAGAATTCCACGCGCACGCGCACAAGCTTTTCCTTGGCTGCCCGTCGCCTGGGGGCGGATGTGGTGGATTTCTCCGCTTCCACCAGCAGTCTTTCCAAAGGCGAAACGGTGATTGACACAGCTAAAAATTTGGAATCCATGGGCATTGACGCAGTCGTGGTCCGGCACCAAACGCCAGGTACCCCTCACCTGCTGGCCCAAAACCTTCGCTGTTCGGTGCTGAATGCGGGCGATGGCCCGCACGAGCACCCCACCCAAGGGCTGCTGGATATCCTCACGATCCGGCGTCGCCTGGGGCGCATCGCTGGCTTGACGGTGGCCTTGGTGGGCGACATTGCCCACAGTCGCACCGCTCGCTCGAACATCTGGGGCTTGAAGAAGTTGGGGGCGCATGTGATTGTTTGCGGGCCGTCGACCTTGGTCTCTCCCCTTTGGCAGGAGTTGGGGGTGGAATACTCGTACAGCTTGGACGCCATCCTTCCCCGGGTGGATGTGCTGAACCTCCTGCGCATCCAGTTCGAGCGTCAGGCCAGCCGACCGTTCCCTTCGGTGGCCGAGTATGTCAGCCTCTATGCCATGGATGCGAATCGGCTAAAGCGAACGAAAGAGGGGATCCTCGTGTTAGCGCCAGGTCCCATCAATCGCGGTGTGGAAGTGACAGCGGATGTTGCGGACGGTTCTCATTCGGCGATCTTGGATCAGGTTACCAATGGTGTGGCGGTCCGCATGGCAGCCCTGTGGTTAGTGATTGGCAATGCCGCGTGATGGGCAAGAGGACAGGGTTGAGCCGGTTGTGGCTTTGGACGGGTGAATACCTATGAACGGCAAACGCATACGGATCAGTGGAGGGCGGATCATCGATCCCTCCCAGGGGATGGATCGGATCGGAGCTTTGCTCATCCAGGATGGCCGCGTCCTCGGCTTCGACCTCCCGACGAGCGAGGGAGAAACGGTTCTCGACGCAGCGGGCTGTATTGTCGCACCCGGGCTGATCGATATGCATGTCCATTTGCGAGAGCCGGGGCGCGAAGAGGACGAGACGATTGAAACCGGCACAGCGGCGGCGGTCGCCGGCGGATTCACTTCCGTCGCCTGTTGCCCCAACACCGAGCCTCCCTTGGACTCCCCGGCGGCTGTGGAATTCGTGCGTCAAAAGGCGGCCCGGGCACGCCGGTGCAACGTTTACGTAATCGCTTGTGTAAGCCGCAATCGCGAGGGGAAGGAGCTGGCGGAGATCGGGCAGTTGGCGGCAGCCGGTGCCGTGGCCTTCAGCGATGATGGGGCACCGGTGGAAAACTCGGAGCTGATGCGGCGCGCCTTTGAATACTGCTTGATGTTTGACAGGCCTGTTTTGAATCACTGCGAAATCCCAGAGCTGGCGCGGCGCGGTGTGATGCATGAAGGGAAAGTTTCGCTGATCCTTGGGCTGAGCGGCATCCCGGCGGCCGCAGAATCGGTGATGGTCAGTCGCGACATCGCCCTGGCCGAGGCGACGGGCGGCAAGCTCCATGTCATGCATGTCTCCACGGTGGGTAGCGTCGAGGCGATTCGGCGGGCGAAGGCACGTGGCGTCCGTGTGACCGCGGAGGTCACGCCGCACCACTTCACCCTGACCGACGAGGCCTTACGCAGCTTCGACTCGAATTTCAAAATGAATCCGCCGCTACGCTCGGAGGATCACGTCCGCGAGTGCATCGACGGGCTGCGGGACGGGACGATCGACGTGATCGCTACGGATCACGCGCCCCACAGCAAAGAGAAGAAAATGCAGGAGTTGGATCGGGCACCCTTTGGCGTGGTGGGCCTGGAGACGGCGCTGGGGCTGATCGTGACCCATCTGATCCGACCAGGAATCTTGACTTGGAATCAGGCCATCCAAAAGATGACGATCAATCCGGCCAAAATTCTCGGGATTCCCAAGGGCACATTGGCCGTGGGAGCCGATGCCGATGTTACGGTGATCGATCCCGAGGTCGAGTGGACCGTGGACCCTGGGCGCTTTTACTCCAAATCTAGCAACACGCCGTTTGGCGGCTGGACTCTCCGAGGGCGTGCTCGGACCGTATTGGTGACTGGCCGTGTGGTGTATCCGTTCCAAACCGAGTGCTAGAGCACAACGTCAGCCGGACTGCATGATTGGCGCAGCGTGGATTGCGGGGCGTCATGCCCCATGACCACCAAATGGCGAGCCAAGCAAACAACTTGGCACTGTAAAACGGGCACAAGCATCCTCTACGTGTCACCGGGAAATCGGCAATTGGGCGAGGAGAGTAGGGATCGCCGCGTCGGGAACACCTGTTCACCCTCCCGGCTTCTGGCAAGCGGGCTGAACTTCGTCGCAACAAATAGCGGCCGTGATTACTTTGCTCATTGACGGCTACAATCTTCTCAACGCCTCTGGGGTGGAGGCCGCGCCCGGGCCGCGGGCGATGCCGGAACTGGATCGCGCCAGATACGGATTGCTCGACTTTCTCGTTACGGCGTTGACTCCCGAGGAGGTTTCCCGCACGATGATCGTTTTCGACGCGAGCGGGAATTGCCGGAGGGGCCAAAATGAAGAGCGCTATCGTGGGCTGATCGTGCGATTTGCCCAGCAGTATCCCGATGCGGATACGCTCCTGGAACAATTGATTGCCCAGCATACCTCTCCCAAGCAGTTGACCGTCGTCTCCAGCGATCATCGGGTGCAGCGTGCAGCCCACCACCGCCGGGCGAAATTCATTGACAGCGAAAAATGGTATGCTCAGCTTTGCCGTCGGCTCCGTGCCGCGAGACAGGCCGCAAAACAGGAGGGAACGGATGTTGCCCGCGAGGGAGAGGATACCCTGAATGCCGCCGAAGTGAGCGACTGGCTGCGTGCGTTCGGCTTGTCTCCCCAGGATGCGGCGTCGCCGCTTTCCTCGGCTGCCGGGGCCACGAGCGCGTCGAAATCGAACGAAGGCCATCGAAACGCGCCGCCGCGCGCAAAAGACGAAACGGCGTTGGAAGCGGCATCGGAGGAATCATCACGGTCGGAGTTGGCCGCACCTCAGACGGCATCGAAGCAAGAGGGTTTGGCGGGAACAGGGCAATTGGAGGATGCCCCGCCCTTGACCTGCCCGGCACCGCGTGGGGCCATGCTGGAGGACTTGGGGCTTTCAAAAGAAGACCTGGAAAAACCGATCGATGCCTGGGATGGCGATGTTGCGGCGGACGATAGAGATTCACGCGGCCCACGCAAAAGGCCGCGTCGTCCGCGCCGTTGAACTCACAATCCGTGCGTTCCAGGTTGCCATCGGCCCCGCTTTTCATCGGCCGGTCATGCGTGCGATGGCCTTGTCCGCAATGTCCTTGCGACACCAGGCGCCCTCCCATCGGATGCATTTGACGGCAGCATAGGCCTGGAGCTTGGCCTTGGCTACGTTTTCGCCTAAGGCGGTGACACCCAGGACGCGGCCGCCCGCGGTGACGATTCGTCCGTCCTGCACTTGCGTCCCGGCATGAAAGACCTTGACGTCGGGCAATTGCGCGGCCTCTTCAAGACCGCGAATGACGTGCCCCTTGCGGTAGCTGCCCGGATATCCCTCACTCGCCATAACCACGCACACTGCCGGTCGAGTATCCCACGTCAGCGGTTCGATGCGATCCAACCGGCGATCCACGGCAGCGTTCAGGATTTCCAGAAGATCGGACTTCAGCCGCATCAAGAGTGGCTGGCACTCGGGATCGCCAAACCGTGCGTTATACTCGAGGACCTTCGGCCCCAGCGGCGTGATCATCAGTCCGGCATAGAGCACCCCAAGGAAGGGACGCCCTGCCCGGTTCATGGCGTGGACGGTCGGAACCAGGATCTTGGCCTCGACCCAATGCAGTAGATCATCGGTGACGACAGGTGCCGGGCTGTAAGCGCCCATGCCGCCGGTGTTGGGGCCCGTGTCGCCGTCGTAAGCGGGTTTGTGGTCTTGAGCGGGTTGCAGCGTCACGATGTTTCGCCCATCCGTGATGGCGAGGACGCTGGCCTCTTCCCCTTGGAGGCGTTCTTCGATTACGAGGCGGTTTCCTGCATCTCCAAACGACTTCTGTTCCGCAATGGTCCGAACCGCGGCGATGGCCTCCTCGCAATTTTCACAAACGATGACGCCTTTACCCGCGGCTAAACCATCCGCCTTGACGACGGCAGGACCATCTTCACGCGCGTTCAAAAACCGGATTGCCGACGCGGCATCGGAGAAGACGTTGTAGCCCGCCGTGGGCACCTTGGCATCTCGCAACAAAGTCTTGCAGAATACTTTACTGGCCTCCAATTCTGCGGCAGTCTTGGTGGGTCCGAAGATGCGCAGTCCCTCTGCGCGGAAGGCGTCGACAATTCCTTTTGCCAGTGGAGTCTCAGGCCCGACTACGGTCAGTCCCACAGCATTTTGCTTGGCGAAGCGGATCAAGCCCTGAAAATCATCTTCGGTCGAAGGGATATTCTCGGCGTCGGTGGCGGTTCCGGCGTTGCCCGGCGCCACAAAAACGCGATCGGCAGACGGGCTGCGTCCCAATTTCCACGCCAAGGCGTGCTCGCGACCCCCGCTACCGATTACCAAAACGTTCATGGCGATACCTCACGACCCCGATGAGCGTCCAAAGTGTGACTCCGACGAGCTTCCCAATCGCGACCCCGATGGGTGTCCAAAGCCTTGATTTTATGAGGAACGGGCAGGGGTGAGAAGGTTCGCGGGCGGAAAATGGATAGCCGCATAGTAGGAAATCTGGCTCAACAAGGTACGACTTGGGCGGATCGGGAGGCTGGCATCGTCGTTTCGCTTTCGGCTCTAGCATCTCGCAAGCAAGACGGCGCGATCACCCGGACGAAGATGTCTCGGACGAAGCGTTTCGTATCCGCCGCGTGCGCGGGACTTACAAACAGAGCAGCACCATGCAGACGACGGGCAAATGAATGACGGTGGTACGGAGCAACACTCGGGCTCTGGTTTCGTCGGGACGCAGCGCGAAATAGACGGTGACCAAAAGGCTGGCGACAGTCGAGACGAGCATGACGGCAGCGGCCCAATGCGGCATCGTCATCGTCCAGGGCCAAAGGAAACTCACAGCCAGAAGGGCAATGGCGCCGCCCCAGGCCATGACGAGTGTCGAGCGACCGCTCGGATCGGCGACCGGCGCCACGCGGACATTGCCCTCCGCGAATTGGTCGCGGTAAAGCCAGGCAATGGCCATCGCATGGGGGAATTGCCAAAAAAAGAGGAAGGCGAAAAAGAACCAAGCATTGGGGTTGCTCAGTCCGCCCGCGGCTTCCGCGCCCAAGAGAATAGGCGCCGCGCCGGAGAGGGCGCCGATGGGGGTTTGCCACACTGAAACCGGTTTCAGCGAAGTATATACGCCGGCGTACAGAAACCAGCTAAACGCTGTTATGCCCAATAGTCGGGCGGTACCGAACGCAGCGAGATAGGTCAGCCCCAGCGCTGTCGCTGCCGCCGCCAAAATGACCGCTGTTCGCGGCCGGATTCTGCCAGCGGGGATGGGCCGGTTGGCCGTCCGTGGCATCCGGGCGTCACACAGCCATTCCAACCACTGATTGAATATCACTCCCCCTACGATGATCCAGAATGCGCCGATCAGGGAGTGGGATACTAGCCACGGGTCGGTGTCCGGTCCTGCCACTAACCGAGCGGAGACGCACATGGTGAACAGGACCATTGTTACGATACGACCTCGGAGCAGCGAGGACAGGTCGGCCCAGGTTAAGGACCATCGCCGGGGAATGGATCCCGATGCGGGAACCGCCGTCGGCTCGCCCACGTGCGAAGCCCGCGTGGAAATCGTCGTTGAATTCGGAGTGGCTGTTTGCAATGCAATACTCGCGAGGCAAGTGGATGGCCCGTCACCAAGGAACTCGAAACGACAGGCCAGTTTGGCATTTCACGTTAAGGCCGGTTAGGTGTTTCACGTCACAAAGGGAGTAAAAACCTAGACCTTTATCAATTGCTACCAGGTTTTTGCTCAGAGACAAGCCCTCCTTGTGGCGGATAGCCTCACTTCTCCGGATTTCGCGTATTATCGCTTGGCGCGTTCAGCCAGAATGCAATTCCGAACGGGGCCTTTGAATTAGGGAATGCGACCGGCCCTCTGCGCCAGCCGGTCGTAGTGCCCAGTGCGCATAGACTACTGCGAAGGCCAGGAGCAAAGAGCCGGTGGCGGTATGGGCCGTGGTAACCACCGCCTGCAATAGACCGCCGTGCACGATGGTATACGGTATGACTGCGACCCAATCTTGAAACCAGCGCGGGAAATTGTAATTCACGACCCAGGTCGCAAGCCCGAGCGTGATCTGAACGGCCAGCACCCAACCGAAGGCTTGCAGCCAGCGGCGCGGAATCGTAGCCGAGGGGAGGCTGCGGATTCGCCAGTAAGAGATGCCCCAGAGGATCGGTAGCAATCCCGCAAAGGACAAATGGAGGATCGTCCACCAGAACGACCAGCCGGGAGGCAAAGCAGGGGGCAAATGGCGTAGTTGGGCGCCGAGCACGATTTGACCATACGTGACGAGCGGCAAGGCCAGGCTGACCGCCGCTGGGATATTTTGCTGACCGACCCTTGGAATCGAAAGAGACGCCGTCGGCTCGCTTGTGGGACGTGACGCATGATTGGGACGGGACGCATGATATCGCCAGCGCGGCGAGGTGAGGACCGTGAGGCTCACCGTCAAGGCGAAAAAAAGCGGGGCGACGCAGCCGTGGACGTTGGCCAGTAGAATCTCCTGCCCCACCACACGCAATCCGCCAAGCACCCCTTGCAGGCTGACGGCGATGAGATCCACCATGCCCAACCGCTTCAACACGGCGCGGCGATCGTGAACCCACAGGCTCCAGAGAAGAGCGATGGTCAAGAGACCGGCCGTTGCACCGATCAATCGATGGCTATGCTCCAGAAACACGTCCCAAGTCTTCAGCCAGCTCTCGATGGGATACAGAAAGAGGTTGTAGCCGTATGTATTGGGCCAATCGGGGACTGCCATCCCCGCGTTGTAGGTGGTGACCAAACCTCCCATCCAGATGAGCGGGAAAACCGTGGCCATCAGCGCCCAAGCCAGTCGGTGCGGCAACTGCGGCGACTGGGGATTGCAGGCGGATGGCGCAGTGGCCGCGGATGGCTCCCCTGTTCGCTTCAGCGAGCTGTTACTGTCGGAATGCGTTGTGTTCACCGCTTGACGCCTGAATACATAACGGAATGAGACGCATGAATACGTGACGGAACTACACGCCTGAATACATAACGGAATTGAAGATGGCCGGCCGCTTGGGCAGACTCGCTTATTCGCGGGCCATCCCTGATTCCGAAGAAAGCTTATTGCCGGTGCGATCAGCTACCTTTCTCCCCGTTTCTGTACCTCGGTGCGACAGAGATAACACGTAAGAGGTCAGATCCCATATCTCTTGGGATTGAAATACTCCCGGCGTGCCCGGTGCTGGGCCCGCCGCCGGCATGGGAGTGCCCGGTATGCCAAGGTAAATGCGGAGATAAATGTCCTCGGGTTGTCCGCCGCCATGAAAGAGGCCATCTTCGAAGTTGCGCGGTCTGAGGGGTTGCAAGGGGAGCGAGAACCAACGGGCCAGTTGGTGCGTTTGTTCCTCCGTAATCCCTTTTTTCAGCTTGTTCCAGTCATCGTAGAGTTCGCTCTCCGAACCATCGCCACGCCCCTCGGGACCGTGGCATTTCGTGCACTGAGCCCGGGTTTCTTGGTAGAGAGTTTTCCCCCTCTCAATGGCCGCGGCCAGCTCTTCCGGCGACAATCTGGGACGCTGCGGGACGACCACGTATTTTTCTGGTTCTTCCTCCGCCAGCCGCCACATGGCGTCCACGGGTCGCACGCCTTCGTCGAGCACGAATTGCTTTCGTAGCGGGAGGGGTTCGTTTTCGTCCACAACCGCCCGCAACAAAAACAACTCCGTCTCTCCGCGGATACTCAGATAACGGACGTATTCGACCAATGCAGCAAGGTCCTCTTGGCTGAGGGGCGAGAAGGACGGCATGCCGGTTCCTGGCAGACCTCGATTCAGCGTCCGCAGCAGATCGGACCGCAATGGCTTGGCGCCACCAGCCACCGACGTGTACTTGAAAACCCCGTTGCGGAAGTCACGCGGATAGGGATTCAGCATCTCCGCGATTGGCCCGGCTCCGTCCCCGGATATCCCATGACACACCGCACAGTGTTTGCGATAGAGCCCGCGCTCGTTGCCCGTGAAATCCCTACCGATAGGGCCAGCGGCTTTCTTCAGGAGAGCCAGATCGAGGTCCACGCCGCTTGGAACGTGGGGATCATCCGGCGTCCCGAACAACACGGTCAAGACCTCCTCGATGGCCTCGCGCTGGACTGGTTTTACGGTGGCCGGATCGCGACCTTCCAGGTTCAGCTTAAAATCCGGCGGCTTGTAGGAGGAGCAGCCACCCAAAATCAGCAGAATCACGGTTGCCCAGGCTACCATCGGGTGACTTGCGATTTGGAACGACGGCGGCCAGGCACGGCGGGTAGCACTGCCGTCCGCTTTTGGAGAGAGGCCATCGGCCGTGTCTTTGTGATTACTTACTCGGTTGTGTTTCATTGCGAACATTACGGGGATCGAATTGTTGCGAAGATCGGATAGGGGTGTGGACACTTGGTGTCGTGAAAGCGGTCGTGGCGACGCCGCGTGTGCACGCTACGTGTGCGTGCCACGTGGGCAATCGCTGTCCAAAGCGCCGCCGCGCCGCGGGACCGGTGGGGACTCAACGGAGCCAACGAGCTGGCGATCGGCATTGGCGAGGACTTTCCAGCCGGGACGCTCGCCCCACCCACGCGGTGGTTCTCCCTATTCCCTGCTCACTGGCCGATACCCACATCGCGGGGAAGGAGGGGAATATCGCCCAAGTCGATGTCCTCTCCCGTAATCGTAAGGGTGCGCCGTCCCTGCGACCATTCCGGAAGTTGCAAGTGGCCAACGCGCTCGTGCCACAATTGCAACTCCCATCGCCCGACGGGTAGTCCCGCAAGCTCGAAGCGGCCATCGTCACGAGAAATGGCGAAGTAGGGGTTGTCTCGGACCAGGAGGTAAGCCTTTTCCCACGGGTGATAGTTGCAGCGGATGTCAAAAGGCTGGCTCTGGCCGCGACGAAATCTCCAGGTAGCTTCGGTATTGTCGCCGGGAGCCGGGGCCAGCACGATATTGGCTGGCAAATCCCCGAGCGGCGCGAAGGCCACGTTTTGCGCGATGGGATCGGAATTGACGATGTACAGCTCTTGCCGCAGACGCCAGATTGCCAGGCAGTGCGGTTTGAAAATGCAATCGCGATTATCCAGAACCACTTGCCGGGCAGAGGATTCGGCGACGGAGACGCACACCGGCACGTCGCGGGAACGAACGTAGATGTAGACATTTGCCACGCCGCCCCCGGCATCGACCATCAGGGACTCATCTCGAATATCGAATTTCCCGCAGCAATCGACATCTTTATCGACGGTCAGCTTTTTTCGTTCCGGCGGTGTTCCTCGAAAAATGAACCGTCCCCGCACGCTGCCGCCATAATGTTCCGAAGCGGCAACGTAATGCCAGGGGGCCATCAGGGGCAGACTCGTGGCAGCCACCAGCGGCGCTCCCGTGGCCTGCAACCACTGCCGACGCGACCATGGCCGCGTGTGTTTTCGAAAGACTTGCCGCCCAGACTCGCTCCCGGATGCTGAATCCATCTCGACCTCACGGCGAATACAGCAGTTGGTAGGACCGTTGCCAAAAACACTCCCGCGGGCCGCGGAAAGCCCAGCGAAAAGCTGGCTTTTCATGGGACAAATGGGCGTAATGCCGGGAAACGCGCCGCGTCTGATGCCACCGCGCCAGCCCGCCGCCCGCGCCAGGCGATCTCACCTAATCCTACGTCTAACTCTGATTATAGACGTTAATTCTGATTATAGACGTGAAAAGTTAGTGCATCGGTAGGAGGGTGCATCTGCGGGACGCCACGGCCGGGGCGCCGGGAAATGGCCATAGCGGAGGATGGATCGGAGAAAGAAGCCGCATACAGAGTTGGAAGACGCAGTCATGCAGCACGGCGTCGCGCTCGTAATGCCACAGCGCAGGGTTGTTTGCCACAGCACTGCGTTGTTCGCCACGGCCCAGGGTTGTTTGCGTAGCTCAACATCTTGTGGTGACGGGGCATGACGCCTCGCACCACATGCTGGGCACATCATGCGATGACGTGGACGTTGCGCTGTAGGATTAGGAGGGACCCGGGGTGAAGGGGCGGCCTGAACGGGCGGCGAACCGCCGAATGCCCTCTGCATATAGTCTGCATATCGTTTGCATATAGGCCGTCAAAAAGCCGCCGAAGGGCCGGCGAAGGGCCGTCGCAATTGTGAAGCGACAATTTCCCCCTTGGTTGGCACGAGCGAGACCCCTTGTTAAGGTGAAGAAACAGTCAAGAGGGGGCAAAGAATTCGGTCAAGTGTTTTTTCGGGAGGAGTGGGGATGAAGGTCGTGGCATCCAACGGCAGCGTGCGAAAGGACGGAAATACGGCCATCCTCGTAGAACGTGCATTGCAGGCTCTACGGGAAGAGGGGATCGAGACGGAACAGGTTCCCTTGGCAGGTCTGCACCTCAGCGGCTGCGCTGCGTGTTACCGCTGCTTCAAGCAGCAGGGGCGCTGCCATCAGAAGGATGACGGGATCAACGGCTTTATCGAAAAGATGGCGTCCGCCCAAGGCATTATCCTCGCGTCGCCGGTGTATTTCGCCGATGTGACGGCCAACATGAAGGCCCTGATCGAGCGTGCCGGAATGGTCGCCCGGGCAGCGGGCGATATGTTTCGCCGAAAAGTCGGGGCGGCGATTGTAGCCGTCCGTCGGGGTGGCGCCGTGCATACGTTCGATTCGCTCAATCACTTTTTCTTGATCGGGAAGATGATCACCGTCGGTTCGATTTATTGGAATCTCGGCCGGGGCCTACAGCCGGGAGACGTGCAGAATGATGAAGAGGGACTCCGCACCATGCAGGTGCTAGGAGAGAACATGGCCTGGGTGATCAAGAGACTCTATTCCTGATAAACGGGATTCCTGACGGCCCGGGCTGGAGGCCATCCATCCCGCGGTCTGGTGATCCCAGGACATCATTGCCCCAATACCCCATTTCCACGGGTTTTCATTCACGGAGGGGCCAGGGCGCCGTCGGGTGGCGGCGCGCAGCGGCTTGTCAAATATTCGCTGAGGACTGATAGCAAATCGAGGACGGCTGCCATTTGCTCGTGGCTGGACCTGTCCATCACACTGCGGTCCAGAGGGCTTCCGCCGGCGGGAAACAGCGTTGGCATGGCCGTGTAAGGGAGAATCGCCCGCGGGTTTGCGACCCACGCACGAACGTAGTCGGCGCGGAGGCGCTCCGCGACGGTATCCAGTCGGGGAGCGGTCGTAATGGGCGAAGCGGAAGAGGGCTGCTGCCCCCCCGTGGAATGGCATTTACCGCAGTAGGTCTTCGTGTCCGTGAGGATGCGAAACGCTCCCTCCAAATAGTCGGGATCCTCGGCTTGCTTTCGCGCGAGCTTTTCGCGTCTCGCACCGGATGACGGCGTGCGATCGGGCGGGGCCTGAGCAATTGCCTGCAAATAGGCCGTCAACAATTCGGCTTGCTCATGCGTCAAAGCGTAATGCGGCATGGCCAGCGGTACGTTGGGACGAATCGGGTAAGGGGACATCAGATAGCGCCACAGCCAATCGGGACGCACCGCCGCACCAATGTGTGCCAACGCTGGAGGCGTCCACCCCCAAACCTCGTCGTCCCCCGCAGTGAGTCCTTGTGCACGGATTCGGCGCAGTAAGATCGGGTGCAAAAGGTCGGAAAATGCCCCCCCTGTCTGCGGTGACCGGAAAGTGATTTGCGGCTCGCTGATTGGCAGCGGCGGGCCATCGACCGGCCATAGCTCGCCGGCAATCAGAGCAGGACGGCGGAGACGGAAGAAGTAGAGTGGGCGTCCCCAATCGTCTTCTTCCGCGACAATCACCCCGTCTCCATTCCGCTGAGGTGCTCCTACCAAGTCCAGTGTCGTAAGCCCGCGAGCGTCCACGGCCTCGGCGGCGTCGGCTTGGTACGCTTGTGGCAAACCCTGGTCGTTGGCTGTGCCACGCCATTGCAGAAGGGTCCGCGGGTCGCACTCGATCCGCCATGTCTCGAAATGGGTCAGATGACATTGATCGCAGCCCAGCCGTTCGATCATCGCCCGCCCTCGCGCGAGGATGTCGGCAGTTTTGGGAGGGGGACGCAGTTGCGGCGGAATCGTGGGACGACGCAGTCCTGTCACGAAACACACCAGGGCCATGCGTTCCTCGCTTGAAAAAGGCCATTGCCCCATGCGAAGTCGTTCCGTGAATCTCTTGGCGTCCAGGTTGTAGTCGTAGCTTCGCGGCGATACTAGCTTCTGGTACAGCCAACCCTCGCGCTGCCAGCTGGCTAGCAGCAACAGCGGTAGGCCGTCGTGGTCCATCAGGAGCTTTTGGTCCGTGCGACCGGCAGGGGCCTCGGCCAGGTAGTTGTTGATATGCTCAAAGGCCAGTTGCTCAGGCTGCTTGGCCCCCCAATCGATCAGAGGCGGCCCGATGGGACCAGCGTCTTCCAGGCCGGGGATGTCGTGGCAACCGTGGCAGCCATGGCGGCGCAGCGCGCGGCGCCCGATGTAGCGCAGCTTCTTCTCGCGATCGAGCGGCGAGGCGATCTCTCGCACGTCTCCCCAAGCCGCGAGGGGGATCGCCGTCCAGGCATCGGGTGGCAGGCCCCGGGTGACAGCCTCTGCCAAAAGCCCCGCCGGGACTTGATTTTCCGCATATTCGCGAAACACGGCGTCAATGTCTGCCTCACCTAAAGATCGCTTGGGGACGGGAAGGGCGAACGAGGAACGGCCATCCCGGATGTCCGCCCGCGCAGGCTCGGTGCTGGACAGCAAATAGCCAGCCAGTGCACGCAACATCACGCGGCGGCTCTCACCAGCGGCCAATGTGGCTTGGAATGGGCTGCGACACCGCGTTGCGTCGCGATCTTGAAGAGGCTCTCGTTGCGGCAGGTCCTCGGGGATGGTGCTGGATGTCCGATTCGGGTCGTTTGCGCTAACAAGCCAGTGCCCCGCGCGAAACTGCGGACGCGGCATCCGCGTTTGCAGGCTCCAGGCGAGGGGATTGTCCAACCAGGCGGCCAGGCGATCCACAACCTCCGTGGGCGGCGCGTCCTGGGGCGTACGACGCTGAGTTAGGCGGGCCGGGAAGTCCCATCGAGCTACCAGCCCGGCCAGGTCCGGACCGAAGGTCGACTTGGCCTCGGGAAAATCGGGATGCCGGTGGCAGGCGAGGCAACCTTGTGTCTCGAACAGCAGCCTTCCCCATGCCATGTCGGTCCCGGAATCGGGACGACCGACGGTTGTGGCTAAGGGGGGGGTGTTCGCTGCGAGCGGTCGGGCGACGGCCGGTGGCGTTTGTGCTGTTGCTGTCAGATAGGCCGCCATACCCTCGATTTCGACGTCTTCATAGCGCGCCAGCACCTCCTGCTGCTCTCGCCCAACGTGACCCAGTAGGGCGAATAGACGTGGCATCAGCGAGTCTGGTCGCAGAAGCCCGGGATTCGCGATGTAGGAGGCGATGTATGCGCGATCTCGCCGCTGGGCCACATAGCGTAGGCTTGGACCACGCGGTGGAAACATCGATTCGTGGCGAGGGATACGCAGGACGCGGAGCAATCGTGCGGCCTCCGCACGTGCAAAGAGGCTATTCCTATCGGCTGGGGATGCTGGGAGCGCAGCTTCTTTGTCAGCGTCCTCGCCGGGGCGGTTCTTGGATGAGGAAGTCGCCAACCAAGTCGCGATCTTGGCGGTGAGTTGGTGCCGTACTCTGTCGTCATTCCCGCTCAAATAGACGGTCGCAGCCTCACGCACCTCGGCTGGCAGCGAATCCAGCGTCAAGAGTTGTGCAGCCGTTCCGCGATACGAAGGTTGGCGCAAAAGCCCTGGATCACTGGGATGCGGCGCGGCAGGGTCGGAGACGTCGTGGCAACCGTAACAACCGTAACGCTCGAAGGCCCGGCGTCCCTTCAGCAACAATTCGGCGGCGGGGCGAACAGGATCGCCGCGTTCGACTAGGTCGAAGACGTTGGGGTGACAGGCCAGGCAGCTCCGCTGGATGAGGGCCGCAGGAGGCATGGGACAGCGACAGCTTTGCTCCGGTTGCCAGGAAAGCTCCTGCTGCCAGCGGCGTGCCTCCGTCAGAGACTTGGGAAAGTGGCCCGTGTGTACGAAATCAAGAGACAGCCCTTGACCCTCATGGCAGATCGTGCACGCGAAGCCCTCTACCGGATGAGGACTGTCGGCTCGCAGGTAAAGGTCGGGCCGGGGGTGTCCCATCCACGGATTGGGGACGCCCCGCTGAACGGTCAAGCGAACCCAACGGGCGCGTCGCTGCAGTGCTGCGGCCGTAGGAAACTCGCGGCTCTGAACGCATTCGCTGGACGCGGCACTTTGCGCCGCCTGCGTCCAGTGGTCCAATGCCTGAATCAGGCTGGCCGCGTTGGAGATCGGGGAGTCCCCGACTTCGAGGATGATGTCCCCCGATCGAAGTCCTGCCAAGGCGCCCGGCGAGTGGGGCGCGGTTTCCATGACGGTGACCCCCGAAGCATTGGCCGGGTGCCGAGCGGCTTTTCGGACCTCACCCAGAATGATCCCCCATCGGCGCCGAGCGATATCGGCGTGCGAGACGGAAGGGGAAGGCTGCGCGATCGCGGGCTGCTTCGCGGTCACGGTCTTAGCCGGGGCGTTTCCCCTGTCCCTGGAAAGAGGCACAAGTGGCAGCCAAACGTGCAGGACGCTGTCACGGACGACCACCGGACGGGCTGTGGGGACCGCTCCAGTCGGAATGTCCCAAGGTCCAATCGAGGCCTGGCTCAAGATCCCGTTGAATGTCGGTGCGTCCGTCTCTTCCAGAGATGCCCGGGGTCCCTCCGGCCAATCGATCAGGGCATGACAGGTGATGCAGCGGTCCATGTGTCGGGGACCGTCATCCCGCGAATCTTGTCGAAAACCGGGGACCTCGATAGCCCGAATCGCGATGGCCCGGTCCCACGACGGCGCAAAAGGGGGGCCGAAAAACCTTTCGGCCTCCCCGGGGGCGGATTGCGAAACGGCGCGTGGCAATCCTGATGAACCCCTGCTCCCGTAGCGCTCCAGCACGCGAGAGGCTTCGCTTTGATAATCCTTCCAAGGCCGTTGCCTGTCCTTTACAAGCCAAACGATCGTGACGGTTAGCAGCAGCAAGGCACTCCCTGCGAACATGCCATGCAGGAGCTTGATATTGTAATGTGTGTCGTCTCGAATCTGCATCGTCTGCTATATCACAATAAAGATGAGATTTAGATGGACCATCCCCATTCTGGTATATACACAAGGTAGTTCACATAGAAGATCTCTCGCAATAATATTTTAAGAGGTATCATCAGCATAAAGAGAAATAGAAACATGGCGAGATAGTAGCGGACCGTGCCCACGCGGCGCCGGAATGCGTGGGTCGGGCCCCGTTGGAGAGCGAGGGGCAGGATTACGAAATAGGCAAGTAGCAGGCCGAGGCCGGGCCATTCCCGCGACAATACCTGGAACGCGCTTGGTGGCACGGCGGCATCGCCTGGCCGCGGGGAGCTGACTCCAATCAAACCGCTCACGCAGGAGGAGAGCGGGCGTGGCGCGGTGACCTCCACCTTGGGCAGTTCTCGCGGCTCGAATGGGCCATAAAAAGCCCAGTTGGGGCCGCGAAAGAAGACCCCTATGACAATCAGCAGCAACCACAGTCCCAAAAAGCCAAAAAGAAAGGCTGCTGTTGTCCGAGGACGCGTCGCAAAGGAATAGTATCCACTTCCCCCGGGGCAGTGATCGAGATAGGGTAATATCATGAGACCAAAGGTGAGGATGCTCGGTATGACGACGCCTGCCAACCACGGATCGAAATAGACTAAAAGCTCCTGGAGACCCACGAAATACCAGGGAGCCTTGGCCGGATTGGGAGTATGCAGCGGATTGGCGGGTTGTTCTAACGGTGCTGACATAGATAAGGACCAGGTTAATAGTAGTGTCGTGACGATGATCATCGCGAGAAGTTCTATATATACAAGATCAGGCCACACGAGCACCTTCTCCCGCTCCCGATGCTGGCCCTCAACGGGCGGCTGGCCGCAGGCGATGTGCTGATCGTTCCGGACTGCCAATGACAAGGCCGCGTAGAGATAGAAAAGGGTCGCCGCGACCATGAGGAGGATCGCGAAATGGTCGGGCTGCGAAACGAGGCTGGCAAATGTGTTGTCGGTCAGGGCGACTAGGAAGGCGATGGCTGGGAGATTGAAGACATGTGGCCGGGCCATGCGGGAAACCAACGGCCTGCGAAAGACGAGCAAAACAAAGAGCAGCCCCCACCAGATCAGGCAAACCGTTGCAGGGTTGAGCGAGGAATCGATGAAATCCCGGGCGACTTTAGGAATACTTGGAAGCTCGCCAGTGAACAGCCATCGCCCCAGGACAACAGCGGCCACTAGGGAGTAGAGGCCGAAGGCGGCGGGAACGAGGAACAGTCGAGGCCGGGCCGCGTCACGTCGCCAGCGAATTCCCGTTCGCACCGCGGCGACAGCGTTTATCACGGCGAGGATCGCGTAGATCCAGACCAGGATGGCGGGGGCCGGTTGTGGTGAAGGGAACAGCAGACGGTACAGCATGGTTTCGGAGGATGTTGCCATCACGAGGGCACGGACTTGATCTTGGATGCGAGCCGGTTGTTATGGCGGATGTTATAGCGGACCGCTAATGCCGCCGTCTTTGCGGACCCGCCAAAAGTGCAGGGCACAAAAGGCAAATGCAGCTAGCGGCAGTGCGATACAATGCAAGACATAAAAGCGATTCAAGGTTGTTTCGGTAACCTGGGTTGAGCCTAACAGCAGGAATCGGATGTCGGAATGCGGCGTGATCAACGGTTTGCCGCCGGCAGTAAGCCAGGTGGAACCAGGGCCCTCGTGCCCGAGAAACGGGGTGGCTCCGGCCATGTTGGTGCCGACAGTAACCGCCCACATCGAAAGCTGGTCCCACGGCAACAAGTATCCCGTAAAAGCCAAAAAGAAGGTCAGCAAAAGGAGGAGCACTCCCACCACCCAGTTGAACTCGCGCGGCGGGCGATAACTACCCGTGAGAAACACGCGGAGCATGTGCAGCATTACGATGATGACCATCGCGTGCGCGCCCCAGCGGTGAATTTCGCGAAACATCCCAAAAGCCACAACGTCACGCAGTTCCAGCATGTCGCGATAGGCGTGCGTAGCCGTGGGACGGTAATACAGCATGAGCAACACGCCGGTGACCGTCTCCACAAGCATCAGGAAGAAGGCGATCCCGCCGAGACACCAGGTGTAACCGATTCGGACGGCATGCCGAGAAATCGCCACCGGGTGCAGATGAAGCACAAGGTTCGTCAACACCACAGCCGTTCGGGTTCGGCGATCCTTAGGGGCGGGATGCCGAATGATGCTGCGATAAAGTTGGGATCGGCGTATTCGTTGTCTTAGTCGCATGGAACTGTCACAGCACGGTAGAAACTTTTACTGCACAATATGCTTTTACAGCACAATATAGCTGTCCGGCGGTAAGGCACGTCCAGGGCCGCGGCGAAAGGTCCTCGCGGTGTTGACCTCCACCAGGTCGTCATCCAGGATTCGGAGAGTGCAGACATCGAGCGGGCGCGGGGCTGGACCGCGCAGGTTGTTGCCCGACAAATCAAAGGCACTGCCGTGGCACGGGCAATGAAATTCGTTGTCGGCTTGAGACCACATGGTTAGGCACCCAAGATGGGTGCAGGTTGCCCGATACGCCATCAATCGCCGTTGTCCGGTGGCGCGAATGCATACAAGCCAGATTCCGTGACTATCCCGGAGGTGGGTGTAGACCCCTTCCGTGTTGAACTCGGAAAGCCGACCGACGATGAGGCGGGAGCGATCTCGGCAGACGGCACTCGGTATCGAGAATCGTAGGGTCAAGAATGCCCACAACCCGGCAACGCTGCTCAGAAAGAACATCCCGAGACGGAAAGCGATTGGAGCCGCGGTACCGGCGATTCGAGAAAGCCAAGTGCCCAGGTATTCGCGGCGGCTCCGGCGGCCAACCGCGTGGCACGCGGCACATGGTGCCGGTGATGGTGCCGGTGATGTTGAGTGCGACCCGCCGCGAGCATCGGACGATGAATGGGACGGTCCAAGGGGCGAATCATCATTCATCATGGCGTGTGTCTTGCTGTCGGGACCTGTAACGTTCGCAACCGAGCCGGATCAATCCATCAACAATACGCTCGATCGCCGGGGTTGGATTGCCCCTTTTTCCAATCTACACTGAGCCGGAGGCGTTGGCGTCATTCGGTGGGGGCAGAAGGTCGATCGCTAGGATGGACAACCGATCTCCATATTCCGTTTTGTGACGTGGTACCGTCGCGGTACGGGCAGCCAGACGTGACGCTGGAGTTATCGCAGGGTTCAGCCTTGGGGGACGGGCGCTGGTTTCGCAGGCGGCGCACTGCTCGTGAACTGCGAGTGCGTTGCCCACTAACAGTACAGCACGGAGTCCGCCTGATTGCACGAGGTGCCCCGTATATGTTATGAGGCGTTATGTGATATCACCACAACATGTGGAGGCAGGCCAATCATCCTGCGCTGTCATAACGTTGGCGGAAAGGCCCATCGGGAGGGGAATTGATGCGCGATGATCAGTGGGATGGGATGTTGCGACTCGTCCGTGGTGAATTCCTCGATCGCGAGCCGGTCGGTTTGATTATCGACAGCCCGTGGCTTCCAGGCTGGTTTGGCACGACCATCCTCGAGTATCTGAGCGATGACTCGACCTGGCTGGCGGCCAATATCAAGGTTGTGCAAGAGTTCCCGGATGTGTGGTTTCTGCCGGGCTTTTGGGCGGAGTATGGGATGTGCACCGAGCCATCCGCCTTTGGTGTCAAATGCCGCTTCCACGAGGATGATTTTCCGCATGCGGAGCGGGTACTATTGAGTTGGGACGAAACGGACCGCATCACCGTTCCTGATTGTCGAACGGATGGCTTGTTACCCTTTGCCGTGAAACGCTTGCAGCATTGCCAGCGTCAAATCGAGTCGGCGGGCCATCGGATTCGATTTGCTGTCAGCCGTGGGCCGATGAACATAGCCTCTTATCTTTTGGGACAGACCGAGTTCTTGCTGGGCTTGCGGTCCGAACCCGAGCGCGCGCAAAAACTGTTAGACACGGTTAGCCGATTCATTACGGATTGGCTGAGGTATCAAAAGGAGTGTTTCCCGAGCATCGAGGGCCTCTTGGTGTTGGATGACTTGATTGGATTCGTGGGGCCGGGAGACTTCGAAAAGTTCGCCCGACCCTGTATGACGCAAGTCTTTTCGGCTTTGGATGTGCCGGTGAAAATGCTCCACAACGACGCCTACGGGCTGGTTACAGCAAAATATGCCACGGAAATAGGATTTAATACGTTCAATTTTTCCCATGAGCATGATTTGGAAGAGATTCGTGCCCTGGCTGGCGAGGAGGTCGTCCTGGTAGGCAATATTCCACCCCGGGATGTTTTGGGAGGAGGGACGCCGGAAGACGTAATCAACGCGGTTCGGGCGGCCAAGTCGAAACTGCGTGACCGACGACGGTTGCTCTGGTCGGCGGGCGGGGGGATGCCGCCGGGGGTGACCTCGAATAACATCCGAGCTTTTCAGGAGGCTGTCAGCGCCGATGCCTAATGCTACAGCGCTAGATTGTTTGCTTGACTCAACGTCTTGTGGTGATGGGAAATAAAGCATCGCAACGTATGGCCGGCGCATCATGCAGGCAGACGGACTTTGCGCTGTATTACGGTCAGCGACGACACCTGATGTGTCCGCCTGAGATGGCCAATGGGCTTATCTGAACATTGGTAGTGTGTTGAAATGAAGTTCGCTAGAAACCGTGAGATAAACCGTGGGGAATCCACGAGCCGTGCCGGATGGCGAGGCATGACGTCCCAGCACGAGCTGCGATCGGATTCTCCACGCGACGGGTGGATGATGAGGGGGCGAATACCGGGTGGGGAACTGCGGTGTCGGGGGGACTTGTTCCGGCTCGGCAGGAGTATCGCGCTGTGCTTGGTGTGCCTGGCGGCTTTCAGCCAGCCAGGGTGGGTGCAAGGGCAGGTGATGATTCCCTCGGTGGGCCCGATCTATGAATTGACGGCCAAACCCCGCGTGGAAGAACTCGATCGTGCCCTCCAGGCACGATTGCGGCAATTGGAGGAAGCCTTGGCCGCCGGGAGCTATGTGGACGCACTACCGGAGCTTCAACGATTGATGGAGGCGTCGGGCGACCAATTGGTGCCCATCACGCGGAATACGCCGGGGGTTTCGCCACGATACGTTCCGCTACGGCAATACGCACAGGTGCTGCTATCGCGATTGCCGCCGGATGGCCTTCAGGAGTATCGGCGTTCCGCAGACAGCACTTTTGAACTTTGGTTTCGGCAAGCGGTGGCGGACCACGATGAGGAAAGGCTAACGCGGCTGGTCGAGTTGGGTGCCGCCAGCAGTTGGGCGGACGATGCCTTGTGGCTCTTGGGCGAGTGGGCCATTCAAGCCGGGGACCCTGCCACTGCTCGGGGGTATTGGCTGCGACTGCTTCCCGCGCCGACGGGCGACACGTGGTGGGGGATAGCCGACTGTTCTTTCGACGAGCCTGCCATCTTGGCGAGGCTGGTTCTCGCTTCGGTTCTCGATGGGGATTCGTCACGCAGCGAACGGGAACTGCAAGGCTTCATTTCGCGGTTCGGTGCTGCGAAGGGACGCTTCGCCGGTCGGGAATCGTCGTACGCGACAGTGCTGGGGGACTTGCTGCGAGAGGTGCGAGGGCGACCGACTGCCACGGTTTCGGAGGACTGGCCGACTTTTGCCGGCGATGTGACGCGGAGTAAAGTCCTTCCGCAAGCATTCGAGATTCTCCGGCCCATCTGGCGTGCCTCGTTGCCCAATCCACCAGTCAGTACGATCAACGCGTGGGTTCAGCCAGTGGCTACCCGGATGGGAACCGAGCTGGCCGATGCCCCACTCAGTTACTTCCCGTCGGCAGCCGAGGGATATGTCTGGGTCGCCACGTGGCGACAGATTTTGGCTTGGGATGTTCGCACGGGCCGACCCCCGTGGGGGCTGGATAGCCCGGTGATCTTGGATTTCCCGGAGCCTGGACTTCGGGAGGAACTGCCTTACAATACGCTGGGGCTGGCCCGGTTTTCGTCGACGATTCGTGGGGATCGATTGTATGCACGGATGGGATTGCCGGCGACCATCGCGCCGACGTTGACGGGGAGCGGCGAGGCGCCGGAGAATTTTCTGGTTTGCTTGGACATCTCGGATCAGGGACGGCTGCTGTGGAAAGTAAGCCCACCGGGCCGCGACTGGGCCTTTGAAGGCCCGCCGCTGGTCCACGAAGACACGGTGTACACCCTCCTCCGTCGGTCGGACGTGCCTTCTCAGGTTCACCTGGTCGCGTATTCTGCGGACCGAGGGGAGAGCCGTTGGCAAAGGTTCCTCTGCGCCGCGGACTCGCCGGGCCGCGGCTTGCTTTACGAGATGGGGCACCTCTTGCCAACTTGGCATGGAGAGGTACTGTACGTTGCCACGAATTTGGGCTGTGTGGCGGCCGTCGCGGCGAAAACGGGGAGCATTCGCTGGTTAACGACGTACCCTCGCGTCTCCAAGGGGGATTTGAGCCGCAATGAAATCTTCCGTTATCGCTCGCCTTCTCCCTGTCTGTATCACAATGGCGTGCTGTACGTGGCACCGAGTGATAGCCGCTACATCTTTGCCCTGGACGCTGCCAATGGCCAGGTACTTTGGCAAAGCGAAACCGAATTGGATGGGGTGACCTACCTCTTAGGCGTCACCCATGACCGCTTGGTTGCCTCCGGGGACAGATTGTATCTGCTTGAGACGGTCGGGCCGAGACCCGGGCGAGTAGCCCTGGTGTGGCCGCAAAGTAAGGAGCCCCTGGGGATGGGGCGCGGTCTGATCGCTGGTGATTGCGTCTACTGGCCGACCGAAGACGCGATCTATGTCTTCGACGTCGAGGCCGAACGCCCCGTCAAGGTGATATCCTTGCAGCCGTGGAACGTACGAGGCGGGAATGTGATCCTCTGCGGTAACACGTTGTTAGTGGTAAGTGCTACCGAGATCGCCGCCTTCGAAACGCAGTCGGTGCAGGAGGGGGGCGGTTAGTACTCCAGCGCAGGATGGTTTGCTTAACACTACAGCGGTGGGTTGTTCTCAACATCTTGTGGTGATGGGAAACAACGCATTGGAACGTATGGTCGGCGCATCATGCAGGCACACCGACTTTGCGCTGTAGGATTAACTCAACATCTTGCGGGGTGGGAAATGGGGATGGGACCTATGGCCTCGCACGATATGTCGGGCACATCATGCAATCAGGCGGACTGTGCGCTGTAGGATTAGGGCTAGGTTTCCGGGAGACTTGTGCGGTGCATGGCGGGAACCGGTGCTCGACGCATCCGCCATTCGTGGTTTTTGCAACTCGGATATGGTTTTCGGGAGGTGGCTCGGATGAAATCGTTGGCTTGGCTTCGCTTGCTTGCACGGATGACCCTGATCAGCCTGTGCGCTTGTTTTTCGCTGACGGGCGTTTGGGCGAGGGAGGAGACGGAAGTATTCTCGGAGGATTTCGAATCCTCAAGCATGGACGATGCGGCGGAGTTCCATGCGTTGCCTGACCAGTGGCAACCGAATCGCGGGGAAGGTGTGGCGGTGGTCCGCGATCCCAAGGGGAGGTGGTGTTTGCAAGTTTCCGTTCCCGCCGATGGTGGTCCTGGGTCCCGAACGACCCAAGTGCGATTGCCTGTGGATCAGTTGAAGGGCACCCGAGTTCGCGTATCAGCTCGAATCAAGGCAGCCGATGTCGCGGACCCGCCTAAGCCGTACAACGGCGTAAAGTGCATGCTGAAAATCGATACGCCGACCGGCACGCTTTGGCCGCAGCGGAACCTGCCCGGCGGAGGGTGGGGTTGGGAAAACTATGAGAACGTTGCAGTCGTCCCCGCAAACGCCGAGGGCGTGACGTTGATTCTGGGGCTGGAGGCCGTGACCGGGAGGGCATGGTTCGACGATGTTCGGATATGTATCGTGGGGCGGCAGCGATCCTCACCATCAGCAACCAGCCAGGCGGTCGCGTTCAAAGGGCACGCTTTGCCGCGGCTCCGCGGGGCGATGATCGGACCGCGGGTCACCGATCAAGACTTGCTGGAATTCGGTCGCAATTGGCGGGCCAATCATATTCGCTGGCAACTGATTTGGGGAGGGTTTCCTCGCAGTCCCGCCGATGGCGTAGGGGTCAAGGAATACCGTCGCTGGCTCGAATCGGCTTTGCAACGCCTCGATGAGGGTTTGGATGTCTGCCGTCAAGCCGGAATCCTGGTCGTCATTGACCTGCACACGCCGCCGGGTGGGAGAAATGCAGCCTCCGAGTGCCGCATATTCCACGAAAAAAGGTTTCAGGATGCGTTCGTGCAAATTTGGGAAGAGATTGCAAGGCGTTACCGGCATCACCCCGCCGTGTGGGGATACGATTTGGTAAATGAGCCAGTCGAAGGTGCAGTGCCCCCAGACTTAATGACTTGGCACGAGTTGGCTGAGACTACCGCGCGTCGCGTGCGGGAAATAGATTCTTGTCACGCGATCATCATCGAACCGGGTCCTTGGGGGAGTCCCGAGAGATTGGACTGGTTTGAGCCTTTGCCCGTGTCGGGCCTCGTGTACAGCGTCCACATGTACCAGCCGCTTGCTTTCACCCATCAAGGCGTACATGATTCATCGGTAGGAATGCGTTATCCGGGAGAAATCGGCGGGAAATACTACGACAAGGAGGTGCTCAGACAGATTCTGGACCCTGTGGTCCGTTACCAGCGCGATTACGGTGTGCATATCTACATCGGCGAATTCAGCGCGATCCGTTGGGCCCCGGACGAAAGCGCCTATCGGTATCTACGGGACTGTATCGAACTATTCGAGGAGTACGGCTGGGATTGGGCTTACCATGCCTTCCGCGAATGGGACGGTTGGAGCGTGGAGCATGGCCCGGATCGCAATGATCATGCCCGTACGGCGATCCCCACGCAACGGCGGCTGCTGTTGGAGAGCTGGTTCTCCCAGAACCGGAAACCGGACTTTTCTGTCCCCCTCGTCCCGGTCATCTCTGGCAAGCCGGGCTGAGGCTTTTCCAGATCGCGTATCGTGGCGGAAGACCCGTCGCATGGCGGTGCGGCAACAGTCATGGTAGGGGGCAAAAGAGCAGATCAGTCAGGTGGTGGGTTGCCAGAGATTATGTCGCCACGCGTTCCACGCCGGCTGGCCGACTACCTGGTACTGGGGGCGCCGCTAGCTCCCCCGGGCGTGGGCCGCATTCCGCGCTGCGGCAGCCCGAGGAAAGTCGGTCGGTTGACACGGCCACGCAAGGACCTGGACAATAAACTGGTAGCATTTTGCGCTGAAGAGTCAGCGCCGGACGTAGCTCGGCACAATTGGGTGCTCGAAAGATTGGGTGTTCCCCAACACTTAGCCTTCCCCAATCTGCTGGCAAGGTAGTGAAGGCGTTTCAAGGTGGCGAGCGTGGCGTATAGTGGTCGAGGTGTGCGGGGACGGTCGCACGGCTGAGATGCAGGAAAGCAAGATGGACGATACCCAATGCCTTCGGCAGTTGGCGGGGGCGTATGATCGGCTCAAGACGCAACTGGGGCGGGTGATTGTTGGCCAACAGAACGTCATCGACGAGCTGCTGATGGCCCTGTTTGCGCGAGGCCACTGTCTGCTGGTGGGGGTGCCCGGCCTGGCAAAGACATTGATGATTCGCACGTTGGCCAGGGCCTTGTCCTTGAGATTCAACCGGATTCAATTCACTCCAGACCTCATGCCCTCCGATATCACAGGAACGGATATTATTCAGGAGGACAAACAGGCGGGGACACGGGAACTGCGGTTCGTGCCCGGCCCTTTGTTTGCCAATATCATCCTGGCCGACGAAATCAATCGCACGCCGCCGAAGACGCAGGCGGCATTGCTGGAGGCGATGCAGGAGTATCAAATCACGGTGGGCGGCCACCGGCATCCTCTGGAGCAGCCATTCTACGTTTTGGCGACGCAAAATCCGATCGAGCAGGAGGGCACCTATCCGCTGCCGGAGGCGCAGCTCGACCGATTCATGTTGAATATCCTTGTGGATTACCCGGACGAAGAGACGGAGCTGGAGGTCATTCGACGGACGACGGCAGACGCTGAGCCGGAGGTGACGCCGGTGTTGGACGGCGAAGAAATCCTTTCCATGCAACGGCTCGTGCGGCGGATTCCTGTTCCCGACCATGTCGCGCGGTACGCGCTGCAATTGGTACGAGCGACGCGTCCGGGGGATGCGGCCTCGCCGCAGATCGTGCGGGACTTTGTAGAATGGGGGGCGGGGCCGCGTGCGGGGCAATATCTGGTCCTGGCCGCCAAAGCCAGAGCCGCCATTCAAGGGCGCACGCACGCCAGCTTGAGCGACGTTCGCGAGATTGCCTTTCCCGTGCTCCGCCACCGTGTGATTCTCAATTTCAATGCCGAGGTGGAGGGCATCCGCCCCGACGATCTGATTCGTCGACTCTTGGACATGATCCCCTTGCCGGATGAAGAATTGACGGCCCGTGGAATACTTCCCAAAGTTCTTGGATCCTCGCCTGCCGGCTCAGCTTGAGGGTTTGGCGCTGCGGGCAAAAGCGATTGTGGAGGGCTACGTGGCCGGTCGGCACCGTAGCCCCTACCACGGTTTTTCCGTGGAGTTTGCCGAACACCGTGAGTATTCGCCCGGTGATGACCTTCGCTATCTCGATTGGAAGGTCTTTGGACGGACGGACAAGTTTTATCTGAAACGCTTTCAAGAAGAGACGGATCTGACCTGCGGCTTGCTGGTGGACGCCAGCGAGAGCATGCGCTATCGCAGCGAGCGCGCCCCCTGGAGTAAATGGGAGTGCGCCCGCACGACAGCGGCGGCACTGGCCTACCTGGTTTTGAATCGGCAGGACCGCGTGGGATTGACGATCTTTGCCGAAAAGACTGGGACGACGCTCCGTCCGGAGGCGGGGGCCGATCGCTTCAAGGACTTGGTGCAGGCCCTAGAGGCCGGGGCTCCCGCGGGTCGCACGGCTTTGGAACGTGTCCTTCACGAAACCGCGGAACGCTATCGGCGACGCGGTCTGATCGTCGTCATCAGTGACTTTTTTTCTCCCTTGGATGAAGTCTCGGTGGGGTTACGGCATCTTCGGCATCGCAGGCACGACGTGATCGTGGTACACATTCTGGACCCGCAAGAGATGGAATTTTCGTTTCGGGAACCGCTCCGCTTTCGAGGAATGGAGGGGCTCCCGAAAAAACTGGCCGATCCGCGGTCGTTGCGGCAGGCTTACCTCCGCGAGTTCGGGCGTTTTTTGAGCGGCTTGCGTGCTGCGTGTCGCGGACTGAATATCGATTACCTCTTGCTCCGCACCGATTGGCCGCTCGATCGGGCACTGACGCAATATCTGCTGACCCGATCTCGTCGCATCCGCATTTGACGAGAGTGGCCGACCGGCTGGGCCAAAGGCTGGCAAAAGTGGCTGCGCGGTCCATCGGGCAGAACAAAGAGAAGGGCCGATCGCCTCGGTTGTGGGTATCGAATGGGTATCCTTGATTGTAACCGTTTACGGCTGAGTCATAACGGAAAAGATTTGTGAAACAAAACGGGTTGTTCAGAGGTTCCCGAACTGGCATGAGTGTGCAACGGAGTGCCATTTCGACGAACGCCAATAACGTCATTGAGCCGCGCTCGTGTCATTTCGGCGAGCGCCAGCGAGGAGAAATCATAACCCCTGTCAAGAAGATTTTTCGCTTCAAGAGATTTCTCGTTTCGCTCGAAATGACAAGAGCGTGGGCCGTTTGGCAATCAGAGAACCCTTGTGAACGACTAGCCTTGGTTCGTGAAGCACGAGTTCGTGAAGCGTGATGAGCATCTGGGAATCGTGGCCTTTGGCGATCGGCTTTTTGCAGCCCGCCCTCCTGGGCTGGCTGGCAGCCGCGGTGGTCCCCGTGCTGATCCATCTGTGGAGTCGTCGGCGTCATCGTGAGACGGATTGGGCGGCCATGGAATTCTTGCTGGCCGCGTATCGCCCCAGACGCGTCCGGCTTTTCCTCCAAGAGCTGCTGTTGCTTTTGGCCAGGGTTGCGCTGCTTGTATTTTTGGTATTGGCGGCGGCGGAACCGGTATGGGAAGGGTTGCCGGCGGGAGCGGCGAATCCCCGCACGCACCGCATTTTCATCGTCGATGCGTCCCTGTCTATGTCGGCTGAGGAATCGGGGACCACACGTTTCGAGGTCGCCAAGAAGGCTGTCCTGCGTTACGTCGATGCCTCACCGGAAGGCGACGGTTACTCGCTGATGTTGGCCGCAAGCCGTCCAAAGCTGGTGCTTGGCGGACCGCTGTTCGACCGGCAGGCCTTTCGCGAAGAGGTGCAGCACTTGCTTCCCACGGATGGCCGCGTGGATTGGGGCCTGTCGCTGGCGAAATGCCGGGAATGGATCGCCAATGTACGGCAAGATCGATCCTGGCCTGGTCGAATCGAGGTGATCCTGGTGACAGACATGCAACGGGCGTCGTGGCCGGCGGCCGATGCGGCTTCGCCTTCGGGTTCGGTTTTGGCCGTGCGGCGCGAGGCCCGTCTGCTGGCGGAAACCGCGGGCCTGGTCGTTCTGCCCATTTCGACGGGGGAATGGCGGAATAACGCGGCCGTCGCGGAATTGGAATTGGAATCCGGCGGGCTGACCATCGGCGAAGAGTCTGTTTGGCGGGCTGTGGTGCGACGTTATGGGCCAGACGCTCCGTCCGTCGTACCCGTGCAGTGGTTTATCGATGGCAAACTGGTGCGAGAAACCACGCTCTCTTTCGATGGGGAAAAGCAACGGGAGACGGCCTTGGCTTATCAATTCGAGACGCCGGGGGAACATGAGGTCGAGGCTCGGATTACGCCCGATGCTCTGAAATGCGACGATACCCGCCGTTTCGTCCTGCCGGTGCGTCCCGCCGTGCGCGTCTTGTGCGTGGATGGCAGGCCATCGAACGTACCGTTTCAAGGGGCCGCCGACTTCTTGCGCCTTGCGCTTCAGCCGGAGCACGGCGAGGGATTCCGCTGCGTGTCGGTGCAAGTAGTCGGGAAAGCCGACTTCGATGAGCTGCATCTCTTGCCTTTTGATGCGGTTTTGTTTTGCGACGTCGCGGAGTTTACCCAGCCCGAAGCGGACCGCTTGGCTGCTTTTTTAGATCGCGGTGGTGGGATCGGCTTCTTTGTTGGTGAGCGCGTCCGCGCCGAGAATTACAACCGCGTATTGGCGGCAGAGCAGGGGGCAGGCCGTCGCTTGCTTCCCGCACGGCTGGGTGCCATCGTGAGACGCGAGATCACGTCGCTCGATCCGTTGGGCTTCGAGCATCCCATGCTCCGGGCGTTTCGCGGTAAAGCGTCCGTGGGGCTGCTGACAACGCCGGTGCGAGCTTATTATCGCTTGGAGAAAATCGCGGTATCCAACGCACAGGCCGTCTTGGCGCTAGACAACGGAGACCCGTTGATCGTAACAGAAACCCGCCCCGGGGGCCGCGTGATCTTGATCGCGACGACCGCCGATACGACATGGACGGCGTTTCCCATTTGGTCGGGATATGTGCCGTTCGTTCAAGAGATGTTGGAGTATCTATTGCAGCCTGGGCGTGCGCGGCGGAACGCTACGGTTGGCGATACGATCGGCGAAAAGCGAGCACTGAAGAGCCTGCAAGGAGTGGTGGATGTGGAGATCACGAATCCGGACGCTCGCCGTGTCCGCCAGGCCGCGGCGATCGAGCATGCCATGCTACGGTGGAGCTACGAGGATACGGACAGGGCGGGTTATTATCGCGGAGAGCTGGAGCCAGCCGATGTCGTGGCCGGAGAGCCGTCGTGCGTGTTTGCCGTGAATCCTCCGGTAGAAGAAAGCGATCCAAGCAGTTGGCAACCCGAGCAGCTTGCCAATCAGGTCTTGCCAGGAGTCCCGCTCCAGTTCGCCGCGAGCAACAATCAAAAGCTCGAATCTGGCGAGATTGTTAGGGATCGCAACCGTGTTGCACAATGGTTGCTTCAATTCTCGCTCTTGTTATTGCTTTTGGAAATGGGTTTGGCTTTGCGGACGGCGTGAGCGAGGCTCGACCGGCGGAGAATCGCGATCGGTGGAGAAGATATTGCCCGCCATGGATATCCCGTACTGGTTGCAGCATTGGCTTGGGGCCGGAACCGCGCCGGGGGAGGGCGTGGCGGTCAAACTTCACGTGCACTGGCCGTGGCCGGCTTATTTGACGGTCGTGGCCATCCTTGTCATGATCCTGTTTGTCGTTCGGACATATCGGAAAGAGCAGGGGGACCTCTCACGCGCCGACCGACTTGGCTTGCTCGGTTTGCGGCTCGCCATCCTGGCGATCGTCCTGGCCATGCTTGGCCAATGGGCTTTGACGATCGAACGCACCGGTTTGCCTGTGTTGGCGGTAGTCCGCGATGACTCGGCCAGCATGGCGCTGCGGGATCGGTATTCGGAAGCGGAAGCGAGACTTTTGGCTCGCGTCTTCGGCGATTTGGATCAAAAACCGCAGCGATTCGAACTCGCCCAGCAAATTCTGAGTGACTCGGCGGATTGGGTGAGCCAATGGTCACGCAACTATCGAGTACGGGTATTCTCCCTGGAAGGCAATGACGGCGTGGATTGGAATCGCAACTCAGCGAAAGGAGTATTGCGGCAGGCCAAACCGGTTCGGGATCGATCACCTCTGGGCAGGGCTGTCCTGGCCGCGTGGGACTCGTTACGCGGTTCACCACCGGCGGCGGTCGTCGTCCTGTCGGACGGCATCAGCAATGAAGGCCCCGATTGGTCCGAGACGGCGGCCGAACTGCGGCGTCGCGGCATCCCGCTGTACTTTGTCGCTCTGGGCAGGCCCGGCTCCAAACGTGACGTTGCGCTGAGCGATCTTCGTGTCGATGATGCGGCTTTTCTTCACGATGTGGTGTTTGCCGACGTGCGGATTGAGGCCGAAGGATTTCCGGGAAAAAGGGTGCCGATTCGCGTTGTGGACGAGTCTTCCAATGCAACGCTGGCCGCTTCCGAGATCGTGATGAAGGGCAGTGCCCTTGCGGAGAATGTCCGGCTGGTATTTCAGGTGGACCAGGTGGGAACGTTGAATCTCCGCGTGGAGGTGCCGGTTCAAGTCGGGGAGATGCGGGAGGAGAACAACGTTCTACGGCATTCGATCCGCGTGCTGGATGAGCCGATTCGAGTTTTGTACGTGGAGGGGATGCCTCGCTTCGAATACCGCTACCTCCGCAATCTCTTGCTTCGCGAGCCGAGCGTGACGCTAGATTGCGTGTTGCAGTCGGCGGACCCGGAGTACGCCACGGATGCCAAGAGCGTGCTCAGCGGAGTACCCATGCGCCGCGATGAACTGTGGCGCTATGACGTGATCGTACTCGGAGACGTCGATCCCGCGTGGTTCCCTCGTTCTACCTTGGAGAATATCAGGGACTTCGTGCGGGAGTCTGAGAAGTCGGGGGCCGTCGTGTTCATCGCGGGCGAGCGTTTCATGCCGCACGCCTTTCGTGAGACGCCTTTGGCTTCCTTGCTGCCGTTTGAGGCCGACCGTGATGGATTGAGAGATGCGGCCGGCAAATCGGGGCTGCTGCGGGTGGCACCAACCGAGTTGGGCAAGGAGAGTCCTGGGATGCAGTGGGCCCTCGATCCACGGCAGAATGCAGCGGCCTGGGAATCGTTGCCCGACCTGTATTGGTACCTGCCCCTGGGAGATCTCAAGCCCGGTGCCCGGGTTCTGGCTGTCCACGCGTCGGATCGGGGCTGGAATGGTGATCCTGAGCCGATCATCGTGTTTCAGTACGTCGGTGGCGGCAAGGTCTTGTTTCACGCGACGGACGAGACCTGGCGATGGCGCTATCGTGGCGGGCAAGGCCGCTTCAGTCGTTACTGGGTGCAAACCTTGCGGTTCTTGGCGAGGAATAAGCTGGAAAGGGGACGGGGCGTTACACTTCAGACGAATCAACGTGTGTATCGGGCAGGGGAACCGGTGATCCTGCGGGCGGTCTTCCGGCCGGGGGAAAACGTGGAGATTCCCGACGACTCGGTCACAGTATTCATGGAGCGTGACGGAGACGCACGTTCGCAATTGCGGCTGGAACGGCGTGGTCTTACAGGCGACACCTTCGAAGGGCGTGGGGAGAATCTCTTGCCGGGCAGCTATCGGGCGTGGATTCCTGTGGCCATCACTGGGGGGGCGGAAGTCACAACGAACTTCGAAATCGAGCCGCCGCGCAGGGAGACCGAAGAGACGGAACCGGATTTCGCAGGGATGGAGGAGGCAGCCCGACAAACGGGCGGCGGCGTTTATCGGCCTTGGCAACTAAGGCAATTGTCCCAATCCTTGCCGCCGGGGCAATCCATTGCTGTCGAACGGTTGCCGCCCGTCACTCTTTGGAATCGGCCGCTCGTCTTGCTGTTGCTGTTGGGACTGCTGACCAGTGAATGGTTGATCCGAAAGCTTCGCGGTTTGGCATAGAATGCAGTAGGAGTAGTCGTGCGTTGGCCAGCTTCGCAACGGCGCCGCGGGCAGACGCTGAGCAAGAGGCCGAGTGAAGAACGACGTTGTGGCCGGGAATCGCCAAATTGCGGTAGGACACGGTAGGACGCGGGGAGTTCATGAACGAGCACTTGCTTCGAGAGATGGATCGGCTGCGTCGCCGTCTGCGGCGAATTGCCATCCTCCGCGCGCTGGGCTGGACGATATCCATGGTCGTTCTTGCCGGCATCCTTTTAGGAATTGTCGATTACCTTTTTCGCTTTCGGGAAGGGGGCATGCGGTTGCTGCTGACGGGAGTATGGCTGGCCGTTGCCGAAGAGGGAATCCGGCGGTGGGTGCTTCCTGTTCTCGTCTCGGTAATTCGTCCGGTAGCCTTAGCGATTTGGGCCGAGAGGGTATTCCCCGCATTTCGCGGCAAATTGGCTGCCGCCGTGGAGTTCGCGGGAGGGGAGCCGGGGAATAGATCGCCGAGCACAACACCGCTTGAGGAGTCCGCGATCTTGCGTCAGGCTGCGCTGCGGGAAGCGGAACTGCTGATCGCGTCCGGCTCCCCGCGTTGGCCCTTGCCATGGTGGGAGCTGCGGGCATCCTTGGGCCTGACCTTTGCGACTGGAATGGCATTATTCTTGGTGGTTTGGATCAATCCGAGCGCCGCTGCAACTGCCAGCTTGCGACTTTTGAATCCGTTTCTGGAACTCCCTTGGCCGCGACAGACGCACTTGAAGGTGGAATCCTATCCCAGGCGGATCGCAATGGGGGGCGCCTTCGAGGTGGTGGTCAGCGAGGCCTCGGGTCGGTTGCCGGATGACTTGACGATCGCGTACCGCGGGATTCATCATGGAGCAATCGATCGCCGAGCCGAAATGGCAGACGCGTACCGGATGGTCCGCCGGGGCGCAACGGCGCACCACCGCCGCGAGAATATCGTGCAGTCTTTCGCATTTCGGGTGCGGGGCGGGGATGACACGGGCAACCAATGGTACCCAGTGATGGTGGTGGAGGCCCCGCGAATTACCCGGTGGCGGCTGAGGCTCATCCCGCCGAGCTATACGGGCTGGCCCGAGGAAACCAGCGATGGCGCCATCAAGGCCCTTGCTGGGACGAAGATTGTGCCCGAAGGTCAGGCGGACCGGGAGTTGCGGAAAGCGTATGTCGAGGTTTCGAGTCGGGATCGATTGGAACTGGCGATCCACCCTGACGGTCGATCGTTCTCGCTGGCTGTGCCGAAGAGCCCCGACGCGGCCCGGCCGGCTGCGGTGCCGAACAAGATTGGTCCCGACGGCAGCGATCGCTCAGAGTCGCCCGGGGAGGCCGAAGTAACGCCCTGGGTGATCCGACAATCCGGGAGCTATCGGCTGTTTGTCGAGGCCGCCGACGGTACCACGAACCCCGATCCCCCTCAGTGGGAAGTTCGCGTCCTTGAAGATGAACCGCCTTCCGCTTGGGTCGATACGGAGGGTCGCATACGTTATACGACTCCTCAGGCCAAGGTGCCGCTGCTGTTGACAGCTCGCGATGATCTGGCGATCCGGCGACTCCAATACATTTGCGAAATTCCCGGCGGCAGTGGCGAGCCGCTGTCGCGAACCGTGTATCAAGGTCCGCTACCCGTGCCGTCGCGAGATGAGGACATGTCTCAATTGGATAAGTGGGGGGAGTCGAAGTCGCTTCGCGCGGAACTCGACTTGACGGAGATACGTGCAGCACCGGGAATGACCTGCGAGATTCGGGCTGCCGTGGAAGACTATGCTGGGCAATCATCGGAAAGTAGTCCGGTCACGATCCGTGTCGTCGATACCGAGCAATTGCTCGATCTGATCGCAATGGAGCGAAATCGCATATTGACGCAGCTTTCGCAATTGCTGGAGCTTCAGCGCAAGGCACAAACCGGGGTGCAAACGTGGCAGGATCGCATGGCGAGTTCGGATCGCGTGGTGCGATTGGATGCGGAGGCCTTAGCGGCCGTGGATTTATCGCAACGCCAAATTGGACAAAGTTTGGGCGACCCGGCCGTCGGATTGCCGAGTGAAATCGGTCGGCTGGTTCAGGAGTCAACGGTCGCCGGGCTGGGTAGCCATCCTGATGTGCGCCGGCTGCAAGATCTCGCGGCAGCGCTGCGTCAAATCGATCAAGTTCATGCGGCTCCTGCCGCGCAAGGGTTGACGCAGGCGGTGAAGCGGCTACGAAGCCTCCTCAGCGAGGATGCAACGACGGATGCAAGCGGGGCTCCGTTTACCGCACCATCGCGAGATGAAATCACGGCTGTTTTGGACGAAGTTCGTGGGCACCAGCAGGCCGTGGAAGATGAATTGCGGACAATCTTGCAGAGCTGGGGAGCGCTGCGGCGGCGATTCGAGCTGCGCCGCCGATTGGAGGACATCGCGGCGCGTCAGCAAGCCGTGGCAGATCGAGTCTTCCGCTTGGGTCAACAAACCGTGGGCAGGACGCTCGACGCATTGTCACCAGAGGAGCTAGAAGCCCTGCACGGGACGGCACAAGAGCAATCGGCACTGGCCACCGAATTTGATCGGATGACGGAAGAATTGGCCGCTGCCTCACGCGACGCCCCGGGAGAGGTAAGCGAGGGGATCGCGACGCCGAATCCTGCTTCGAGTGACGGCGAGAAAAAACCGGGGGCGGGCGGCGATAGAAACGGAGCCACGCTCCAGCCCGAGTTGCGAGCGTTGCGGGAAGCTCTCGCTGCCGCCAGGGAAATGGCACTTGCGGCGCGGATGGGAGCCGCCGCGGCTGCGGTCAATGAGAACCGGCTGAGTCACGGACTTCAGGTCCAGCAGGGAATCATAGCCGATTTGCGGCGGCTACTGGGGCTTTTTTCCGAAGAAGGTTCCCGCCAGGCCGATACGGCCATCTTGCAGGATGCAGCGCAAAGATTGGAGGGCCTTTTAGAGCGACAATCCCGCTGGCTGGCCGATCTGAAAAGCCAGATACAATCTGAGCAAAGCAGTCCGGCGACGTGGCGCGACCTCAGCTCCCGGCAAGCGGCGGATGCGGAATCGGCGCGACAAGTGTCGCGATCCTTGCTGTCCGCCAATGTGTCTTCCGCGGGCGAAGCTACGGCAAATGCGGCGGCCGCGATGGGGCGCGCGGCGGAGGCCAGCCAGAATGCGGCGGGCGAGGAAGCCGCCACGGCTGCCCAGTCAGCGGCCCAGGGTCTGCAATTGGCCCTGGCGGACTTGAGACGACGACTCGCGGAGGAGTCTGTGCGACAAAACGCCGCCGAGATGCAGCGATCCCTCGAAGTCTTGCGAGCGTTGAACGAGCAACAGCAGGAGCTTTTGGAGGAGACCAAAAAGGCGGCATCCGAAGGGGCGTCCAATCCCCACCTTTCGCAGCGGCAGCGGACTTTGATCGAGGAGACCGCAGGGCTGCGCAGTCGATGGAGGGATCGTCCGATCGCGGGCTTCATGCTCGACGAGGCCAAGGCCTCCATGACGGTCGCTGCGGAACGTTTGGAGCGACAATTGTTCGATGAGGCGACCATGGCCTCACAATCTCAGGCGGCCGCCGTGCTCCAAAAGGTCCTCGAGTCGTTGACTGGAAGATCCGGAACTGGCCACGATGCGCTAAACGAAGGGCAGGGGGGCGGGACACAGGGATTGCCCAGACAACCCAGCGATCCGGAATTGCAACGTCGATCCCAGATCGTCTTGGAGGAGCTGAAACTGGCTCGCGACATGCAGTCGGACATCCTTCGGCGGACGGAAGAACTCGAACTCAAGAGACAGGCCGACCCTGGTGGTACTGCGGGGGAATTGGCTCAGTTGAGTGAGCGGCAGTCGTGGTTGCGACAAATGCTAGAGACTCTCGTGGAGGGGACGGGGGCGACGTCGGAATCCGGTAGCACGTCGCCTCCACAGAGACCATCCGAGTCACCCCAGCTTATTCCCCCGAGTACGCCCGCCGATTTGGAGGACTTGTTGACACCATGAAAAGGCCGCAGGGAAACGAAGTTTCGTCAATGGCTTTGATGGCGTTGCCCTTCGCCGTGCGGGAAACTCGGCGTCCGGCGGGGAAGAAACGCGATCCGGGGTTGCCCCCACAATCCGCAGGGCTTCGCTGGTCCTCGATTCTGGCGTGGCTGTTGGGGGCCTTCGCACTGTGCGGGTTGACGATGGACTGCCCCCCGTGCTGGATTACGGTTTGCCTGGCTGAGACGCAGCAGGAGGGTGAAGTAGAGGAAGGCGGAAGGCCGTCCTCTACCGATTCCGCAGCCCCTTCCGTGCAGCGAGGGGATCCGCTTGTTGAAATCTCGCGATGGATGTCGGACGTGGAGCAGCGGTTGAGACGCGGCGAGACGGGACCGCAAACTCGGCGGTTGCAGCAGGACGTCGTGCAGCGATTGGATGCGTTGATTCGTCAGGCGGAGGATGCAGCGTCTTCGAGTGCAGCCTCTGCGACATCTTCGTCGCAAGGCCAGCCTCAAACACGATCGGAAAGCGGCGAGCAAGCCGCGGCTCAGGAAAAGGAGGGAAACGCCTCTTCCCGTACAGATTCCGACTCTGATTCTTCCAGAGCTGCCGGAGATCAGAATCGGCCGACCGCAAGCGATTTGCAATCGGCTTTGCAACGGGTTTGGGGAGAATTGCCGCAACGGGAGCGAGATCTGTTGATGCAGCACGGAACCGATACGTTCGTGCCGAAATATCGGGCCATGATCGAGGCTTATTTCCGCCGTCTATCGGAGGGGCGCTCGCAACATGAACGCGGCGGGGCGGCGGCCCTGCCGTCAAGTCCATCCGCGGGTTTACAGGATTGAAGGCCGTCCATGTTGAAGGCCGTCCATGTCGAAGCGGAGCAAGGATCCGATCCCGTACCATTCGTTGTCGGCTTCCATGAATCATCCGTAACCGTTCACGCCCAAGCTATAACGGAAAAGATTTGTGAAACAACGAGGGTTAGAGGTTCCAGAGGTTCCTTGAAAGTGGAACAGAATGTCAGTTCGACAATCGCCAGCCATCCCATTACGACGAGCCTTGGTAATGTCATTTCGACGAGCCCAGCGGTTTCATTTCGACGAGCGCTAGCGAGGAGAAATCTTACCCCGTCGATAAGATTTCTCGCTTCGCTCGCGATGACAAAAAGACAAGCCATTCTGCAGTGACGAGAGCCCCGGTGAACGACCACAATCATCCGAATCGCCGACTTGTGTCGCTGGAAACGGGACGCGACGGTTTGAGGTTCCGAATCTGCGCGTCCTGCTGCCTTCTGTGGTTTGCCGGGCTGGGGCTTGCTGGCGGTCAAGTGGCACGCGCCGAAGTTCCCGCACCTTCCGATGTTGCCGAGGTTGCCGCGGCGAGTTTGATGACCCCTGCCGTGGAGCGAGCTGTAGCGGCGGGCATGGCTTACCTGGCCGCTCGTCAACAAGAGGATGGCTCGTTCGGCAGCGGGGCCTACCGGGGCAATGTGGCCGTGACGGCCTTGGTGGGGATGGCTTTGCTGGCCGAGGGAAGCCTTCCGAACCGCGGACCGCACGGAGACATGACCGAAAAGGCCTTGCAGTACCTTCTTCAGCAGTGCCGCGAAAACGGTTTGATTTTGAATATCCCCTCTGCGAGTCGCGGCCCGATGTACGAGCACGGATTCGCGACTCTGTTCTTGGCAGAGTGCCTCGGCTCCTCGAACCGTCCTGAGTTACGCGAAAAGGTGGCAACGGCTGTATCCCTGATCGTGAATACCCAGAATGCCGAGGGAGGCTGGCGATACCAACCTCAGAAGTTGGATGCCGATATTTCCGTGACGGTGTGCCAGGTCATGGCCCTGCGTGCGGCCCGAAACGCCGGTTTGTACGTCCCTAAGGAGACCGTGAACCGATGTGTGGACTATGTACGGCGCTCGCAGAATCCGGACGGTGGATTTCGCTACATGCTGATGGCGGGTGAAAGCGGGTTTGCGCGATCGGCGGCCGGCGTGGTGGCCCTGTACTCCGCGGGTATTTACGAAGGAGCGGAGATCGAGAACGGCCTTCGGTACCTGCTGGAATTCCTGCCCCAACCCGGCGTGGTGCGTCAAGAGCCGTATTACTTCTACGGCCATTACTATGCCGTGCAGGCCATGTGGCAGCGTGGTGGTGACGCCTGGATTCGCTATTATACGGCGATCCGGGACGAACTGCTCCGCCATCAATCCCCGGACGGTTCCTGGGCCGATCCGATCTGTCCGGAATATGGTACTGCCATGGCCTGTTTGATTCTTCAGGTCCCCAACGGCTATCTGCCCATTTTCGAAAGGTAGTGGGATGGAGAATCGTTGCGAACGGTCTTTGGCTTGGCGACCTGCGCGGACGGCGTGCTGGGCACTCCGGAAGTCAGGAGATGAAGTGGGGTTAGCGGCCGAGTCAGAAATCCCTTGTACGCCCCGCCCGGCGCAGAGCGGCATCCGTTGGTCGCGGCGGTCGGCGATTCGTGGCCTTTTGGGATTGCTATGCTTGGCCCGGGCAAAGGGCGATTCCTGCTACGGAGCGGCCGCTTCGGCAGATGTCCCTGGATTCCAGAATGCGCCGATCGGCGTGACGGTCCTTGTGGACGGCCCGCCGATCCCCGCGGCTTTGGCTGGCTTCGACGCGACAGGCGAGCTGCGTTTGCAGGTCCCCGACACGGATGCCCCGGCTTGGCAGCCAATCAGCAAAGGCGTCGATGAGATGGTTTCCTGGGGGGCTTGTCCAGACCTCCGACCGGGCGATAGCTTCCTTTGTTTTGGCGACGGTACCTTCCTTGCCGGGAATTGGCTGGAATACGAGAACGGCCTCGTGCATTGGCGCCATCCCCGGTTCGGAAATCTGGATGTGCCGACGAATCGAGCAGCGGGAATCGTCAGCTCGGCCCCCTTCAGCGTTCTGACGCGCGATCGCCTTGTGGATCAA
This sequence comes from Blastopirellula marina, assembly GCA_020721965.1. Classification (GTDB taxonomy): domain Bacteria; phylum Planctomycetota; class Planctomycetia; order Pirellulales; family Thermoguttaceae; genus Thermogutta. The sequence goes on from DYLS01000017.1 coordinate 47,743, forward strand.
CTGGCGAAGCCATGTGCGGACTACGATCGGGTGATCCTCGCCAATGGTGATGCATTGCGGGGTCGCATCCTGCGTGGAGATGAGGACCGAATCCATGTGTCTAGCGACTTTGGCCCGGTGGAGATGCCGAGATCACGCATCACGGCAGTATCTTTTCGTGAGGGCGGTTTCCCACGTAGTTTTTCGGACGCCGTGATCATTGGACTGGAGGATGGTTCACGGATCGTGCTGAGCCGACGGGCGGATGGTCGCTTTCCAGTGACGCTGGATACGGCCACGCAAGGGGAGCCAGGGACCGCCGCCTATCACCGGCTCAAGGTGGAGGATCGCGACAGTCAGCCGTCAACGTGGGAGGCGAACGTATCGGTACGGTATTTCCAGGCTTTCACAGCGAGAGTGGCCTACCTCTCCGACCTGCCGGTGGCGGAATACGTTCACGTACCGTATCTGTCCTATGCGCAGCCCTTGGGACTCGACAGAACGCCGCGAGGTGCGTTTCTTCGGAGCGAGAAGGCAGTGTATCTGAAGGGGCTGGGAACGTACAGCGCGTGTCGGGTGACCTATCGCTTGGAGCGAAAATACCGACGGTTTTGCTCGAACGTTGCGATGGATGACGCGGCGTTGGGTCGCGGTGATGCCTCGTGCCGCGTTGCCGTCGATCGCAGAACCGTGTGGCACGCGGAATCGATGCGATCTCCGGGTGCTCTGGCGGCTGTGGACGTTGATGTATCGGGCGCGGATCGGCTGGATTTGATCGTCGAGTTCGGTCCGCGGGCCGACGAGTTGGACTATGTGGACTGGCTCAATGCGAGATTCGTGCTTTGACCGTTTCGGGACGCTGATGAGGAAGCGGCAGCGAGGCCCTTCCCAAGGGTTAACCGTGGCTAACCGTGCGATAATTCGAGGGCCAGGCCGCGAACAAGCAATGCCCCGGCGGATATCGGTTTGCTTAGATTGGCGGCACCTCAGATCGGCGGTGACTTGGAGCGGCGGTGACCGTAAAAGGGCAGCAAGGAGTTGGATATCAGGCCCCAAATTTGGCCAGGCGTCCAGCGTGAGCCAGCGCCAATGGCATCAAATAGATGGCCTCGAAGTGCCCCAAGCCGCCTTGTAGGCATGCCTTTTCGCTAAAGGTCTTGGCGGTGTCGGGCCGGCACGTATCCGCGACCAAAAGGGTTGGCACGGGATGCCAGCTATGGCTCTTCATTTTGGAAGGGGTGCTGTGGTCACCCGTTACGATGAGGACGTCGGGCTTGAGGGCCTCTACGCGTGGGAAGACTGCGTCAAAAGCCTCGATCATCTTGACCTTGGCGTCAAAGTCGCCGTCTTCGCCGCGGCTGTCCGTGTATTTGAAATGGACGAAGAAGAAGTCGTAGTTCGTTTCTTTCCAGGCCTTCTCCAAGACGTCGATCTCTTCTTCCAAGGTCGTCGGTTCGCCAATCAGCTCCATGCCGACCAGGCTGGCGAGGCCCTTGTACATGGGATACACGGCGATGGCGGCGGCCTTCAGCCCGTAGGCCTCTTGATAGCTGGGGAGGGCTGGGCGTTTTGAGAAACCCCGCATGGTCAGACCGTTGGCCTTGGGCTGCGAGGCTAGAATCTTGCGTGCCTGCACTGCGAAATCGCGGGCGACTTCGGCGGTCCTGCGCGAGGCTTCATCATGGGGAACGGGATCCAAGGGTGGCACGCCCACGACCTGAGGGTCCGTGTCGGCGACGTTATCTCCCAGTCCTTCCCCGCGGAATACCACCACGAAGCGGTGCTCCTTGACGGGTTCCACGAAGATTTCGACGCCCGGGATGCGAATTGCCCGCAGCGTGGTGACCACGGCGGCGCTCTCTTCACTGGGGATACGTCCGGCACGGCGGTCGGCGATCTTCCCGTCGGCATCCAGAGTGCAAAAGTTGCAGCGGATGGCGACATCGTTGGGACCGACCGAAAAGCCAATCCCTGTTGCCTCGAGAACACCGCGACCGATGACGTAGCGGAGCGGATCGTAGCCGAACAAACCCAGGTGTCCCGGACCGCTTCCCGGGGTGATTCCCGGCTTGATCGGCGTCATCAAGCCGCAGACACCCCGCTCGGCGAGGCGGTCGAGATGCGGAGTGCGTGCGGCTTCCAGTTCGGTGGGACCATCGGGCGTGAGCGGCAGCCCGCCCAAGCCGTCCGCCACCATCATCACGATGCGTCCGCCGTGTTTCTCTTTCAAAGAAGCTACGACTTCTTGGATGTTCATGAGGTTATCTCCCAAGAAACCTTGGATGTTTTCGGTCGGCCACCGGAGCATTGACCGTTTACCGTCGCCCCGCTGGAAATGCATTCCCTCTAATGTGGCCTTTTGCGAGCCTGCTCACAAGGGGCGGCCGCCATGTGCGGGCCGAGGACTTTTCTTTTCTGCCTAATCCGGCAAGAATAACTCATTTCCTGACGGACTTCAGCCGTCGTTGCGTGTTGCAATGCCCTTGGCACCGCTGCTTATGCCCGTCCCGTTGCTTACGCCCCTCGTTGTACGAATTGTGTGGGCCGTCCATCGGCTCAGATAGCCGCGGCGCGGCGGTGGACGAGGTGATGCATTTTTGTGGTTATGGGGGGGTGAGGTGATAAGGCAGGAATGGCGTGTTGTCGGGGGGAATGACGTGTTGAAGTCGGATTGACGCGTTTGCAAGTCGAAATGAGACGTTCGTAAGTCGAGCTGAGAAAGGAAGAAGATTCCATGAAGCGTGCCAAGATTTCCATCATTGGGGCGGGGAACGTCGGGGCTACCACGGCGCATTGGTGTGCGTCGATGGAATTGGGCGACATCGTGCTGCTGGATATTCCCGAGGTGGGCGACATGCCCAAGGGTAAGGCATTGGACCTCATGCAGGCATCTCCCATCATCGGCTTCGATGCCGACATTCGTGGGACGAGCGATTACGCCGACACCGCCGGTAGCGACATCGTGGTGATCACGGCGGGCATCCCGCGCAAGCCGGGAATGAGCCGGGACGACTTGCTGGCTACCAACGCGCAGATCGTAGGCAAGGTGGCTGAGCAAATCAGGAAGACAAGCCCGCATGCGATCATCATCGTTGTCAGCAATCCCTTGGACGCTATGGTACAGCGGGCTTGGCAGGTCACAAGTTTCCCGCCCTATCGTGTCATGGGCCAAGCCGGTGTTTTGGATACGGCTCGCTTTCGTGCCTTCGTGGCGATGGAGTTGGGGGTCAGTGTCGAGGACGTGTCCGCCATGCTATTGGGCGGGCATGGCGACAGTATGGTTCCGCTGGCCAGTTGCAGTTCGGTGGGCGGGATTCCCCTCACGCAATTGCTGTCCCAGGAAAAAATAGCGGCCATCACCCAACGGACGCGCGACGGCGGCGCCGAGATCGTGAAGCTGCTCCAGAAGGGGAGCGCGTACTATGCCCCGGCCGCGGCCACGGCGCAGATGGTGGAAGCCATCGTCAAGGACAAGAAACGGCTCCTCCCTTGTGCCGCTTATTGTGACCGTGAATATGGGGTCGGCGGATACTATATCGGGGTGCCTGTGATCCTTGGAAAAGAGGGCGTCGAGAGGATCATCGAGCTATCGTTGTTGCCGGATGAAGAAGCGGCCTTCCGCAAGAGCGTGGAAGTTGTCAAGGGACTTGTCCAGACCATGAACAAGCTGGCCCGCTCTTAATCCTATAGCGCAAAGTCCGCCTGATTGCCTGATGTGCTCAGCATATCTTGCAAGGCGATATGCCCCATCACCACAAGCTCTTGAGCCAAGCAAGCAATCCTGGGCTGTCGTGTTCATGGCCAGCAGATCGGGCCGCGGCGATCCGGCAAGCCGGAAATCATCGGATCAAGCACTGATGCTTGCCCTAGCACTGACGGCAGTGCCTGCGAGCAACGCCTCTGATCGCGCTGCGGAATCATGCGGTCGAATTGCCACGGTGACGCCCTGCGCTGAATCCCGATGGCATCCGGCGGATGGCAGGCTGAGCAAACGGTGGAGTGCCGAACCTCGATGGTTGGTGACGGTCGGCTGCCAGGCTAACGAGAGGGTCGGATGCGCGCAAGACGCTGAGGACGCTGGATCGTGGCGCCGATTTTGCTAGCATTGGCAACCACGCAAGTACGGTTGACAGACTACCGCGTACTTGGGTACAGTCTTGAAATGCCTGGGCGAGATGATTTGTCGAGAAGCGAATGGGCAAGGCAAACTCGCGAGGGTAATCGTTCACGGCTGAGCTATAACGGAAAGAATGGTGAATCAACGAGGGTGGTTCCGAGATTCCAGAAGGTTGCTCAGAGGTTCCAGATTTTTCTTGAGTGTGGAACGGAATGTCATTTCGATGAGCGACAGCGAGGAGAAATCTTAACTCTTGTCGAAAAGATTTCTCGCTTCGCTCGAAATGACAAGAGGAGGAGAGCTTTCTTTGCGGGGATGAGAATCTCGGTGAACGACTACTGGTGCGTTAGGGAGTTCCCATTCGGCCGTGCAGATGAGGCTGGGCGTCTGTTTTGAGAATCGGCACGGTCCAGTCGGGCGATCATTTTTCTATTCGGAATGGTCTTGAGCAGATCGGGAAGCGAACTTGCACATGGATCGTCGTGCGCCATCCAAGTTGACGTCCGCGGACGCTTTTTCCAAATCTTGTCCCGATGATATCGCCTCGGGGAGTGTTGATCTCGTGAAAGATCGGCTGGCATCGTCAGGGCAGATAGCCCGGACCATTCTGGCGCCCCTGCATTACGAACCCAATTATGCCTACCCCTTATTGATTTGGTTGCACGGTCGCGGCGGTTGCGATGAGCGGCAACTATTGTACGTGATGCCGCTTGTCAACTTGCAAAACTTCGTGGCCGTAGCGCCGCGAGGTTTTGCCGTGGACGTGTCTGGAGACGCGGGCTGGGATTGGCCGCAGACGCCCGAGTACATTAACGAGGCCGAACGGCGCGTCGAAGAGGTGATTCGTGGGGCGGTACAGCGATTTTGCATTGCGCGGAGCCGGGTCTTCATTGCTGGTTTTGGAAGCGGCGGTACGATGGCGCTGCGACTGGCCTGGCGGCAACCGCGACGATTTGCCGGGGCGATTTCTCTCTGCGGTCCTGCCCCCCGCGGAATGCGCCCCTTCGGGGATTATTTTGGGGTCCGTCAAGTTCCCGTTTTGATTTCCGTCGGTCGCGATGATCAAGAATATTCACCGGCCGATGCGTGCCAGGACCTCCGGTTTTTACACACCGCTGGGGTAAACATCGTCCTCCGACAGTACGCCTGTGGGCGGGAATTGGCCGCTGAGATGTTGGCCGACGTCAATCGCTGGCTGATCGACATTGTCAATGGTGGATGTGGTGAAGGCACCCTCCCCGACGGAGATATCCTTCGCAGCGAGGCATAAAGAATCACCTGCCCATGCTTTCCCTCGGGCGAGGTCTTTGCTTCGCTCTCTGGCTATTCGACTCGATCGGCAGACCGCAGCCCAAGGTTTTCCTCCTAACACTACAGCGCAGGGTTGTTTGCTCGGCTCAACATCTTGTGGTGATGGGACATATCGCCTCGCAAGATATGCTGGGCAGATCATGCAAGCAGGCGGACTTTGCGCTTTAGTCCGAACTTCTTTTTGTTTTTGGCCGGTTCTCGCGGCAGAAGTTATGTCCG
>DYLS01000286.1 GCA_020721965.1 Blastopirellula marina
CCGCCTACCAAGAAACAGCGACACGAGAGGGAACCTGTTGAGTGCGGGGGGAGCAAGAAAGGGAGTTTGGAGAAGAGCGGAAAGGGGGAGCAAAAGACCTGAGGGCAGGGAACAAAGGGTCTGAAGAGGGGGAAACGAGGTGGGGAAGGCAGGCAAGAGACAAGCGAAAAGGGCCTACCTCTGGAGCTGCCCCACAAGGGGATGAGAGGAAGGCGGGAGAGAGGGAGGAGAACGGGGCTAGGTCTCTGACTCGACGGGAACGAGTTGGAAGCCGAGAGACTTGGCCTTGCGTTGCAGATTGTGGATTATGCGCTGGCGATACTTCTCCTGGTAGTAGGCTTCACCTGGGTCGACGTACTCTTCACGCCGTTTGAGCATGAAGTAGATGATGCGGGCGAGTTTGTGGGCGGTGGCGGTGATGGCCTTCTGCGGGCCGGACTTGGCGCGCATACGGCGATAGAAAGCGCCGAGGGCGGAGTCGGAGCGGGAAAGCGAGAGAGCAGCCATCCGGAGCGCCTGGCTGGCCCGGTTGTGTGTCTTGCGCGTGCCACGCTTGAGCACCTTGCCGCCGGAGATGTCGTTGCGGGGAGAGAGGCCCAGCCACGAGGTGAAATGCTTGACGGTAGCCCAGCGGGACATGTCGGTACCGGTTTCGGAGAGGACGGTTTGTGCGGTCAGGGCGCTGATCCCGTCGATCAGCGTCAGGTCAACGCCGGTCATCTGGTAGAGAGCGAGCCGTAGATCGAAGTCCGGCTCATTCTCTCGGCGTGCAATGCGCTTGCGTTTGGGTGGCTGGAGAGGGTCAGCGACGGGATCGACCTGGGCGTCGAATTGGGCATAGAGGTGCTCGATCTGGTCGTCGCAGGTGTGGATCTGGGCCGTGTAGAAGTCGAACAGTTCGAGGGCCTGTCGGAGGACGAAGATCAGTTCGGGGCGGTAGTTGCCCTGCAGGGACTTGGCGATCTCGTCTTCGGAGTGGTGGCAGCGGAAGTCGCGGTGTCGCGCCAGCGCCTGGGGGTCGTGGCAGCCGGCAATGATGTCGCGGATGATGCGCAAGCCGGTGATGCCGGAGATGTCCTTGAGCACGTTGGTCAGGCGGATGTTCATCTGGACGAGGGCCTTCTGCATGTGCTGGATGTGCACGGCGCGCGAGGCGATCAGCGCATCGCGATGACGGATGAGCGAGCGAAGGGTGCGAATGTCGTCGGGGGGACGGAAGGAGCCTTTGAGCAGGCCGTAGGAATGGAGTTGCTGGATCCACTGACAGTCCAGGACGTCGGACTTCTTGTCGAACTTGAGTTGGCGGGGGTTGATGAGCAGGAGTTCGAAGCCGCGTTGTTCGAGGATGTCGAAGATGGGGATCCAGTAGACGCCGGTGGCTTCCAGAGCGACGGTGACGATGCGGCACTCGTGCAGCCAATCGGCCAGGGCGTGGATGTCGACGGTGAAGGTGGAGAAGACGCGCACAGAGGGATTGGCGCGGTCTTGGGGCACGCAGGCGTAGATGTCGTCGTCACCGATGTCGAGGCCGGCCGCGTCGAGGTTGATCTGCTGGAGTGCGTTGAGATCGGGGATGTGAGAGAGTTGGGGCGTTTTCTTCTTGCGCATGGCGAACACCTCCTGAAAAGGGTGAGATATTGAGGCAGACCCGGCGATCTGACGAAAGGCGTACTCTACCAAACGGGGTCCCCGCAGGGCCACCAGCGAGTGAATCACGGATCGTCGGAACCACGCTAACCTACGGGCGCATAGGGCACCACTGGCGCGTCGGTCTTGGCTTGTCTGCCTCCGGGGGTAAGGATACACGAGATGTTTCTTTTGGG
>DYLS01000018.1 GCA_020721965.1 Blastopirellula marina
CAACGCATATATCCAGCATATCCATGACCTGCCCTTTGTAATCATCACCATTTGCTGAAATGTCTCGGCGATCGTGCCGCGGCTAACGCGACATATAGTTGAAGTAGTCTCGGGGATCGAACACGCCCGCCGCGGAAAGTTAGGCGGCCGCCGCGAATGTCGATGACTGAGGAGGCAGAGGTTGATGAGTCCCACAGTGACAGGCGAAAGCGCACTCGATGTCTTTGTTCGTCGAGTCCATGACATTTCAACTATTCCGGCCATTGCGTTAAAAGTTCTTCAGGTCGCCAATGACCCGAAGTCTGGCGCAGCCGATCTCAAAGAGCTTATGGAAAGCGACGCGGCACTGAGTGCCAGGGTCCTCCGCTGTGTCAACTCGTCGGCATACGCGGTGCGAACCAAGATCACGAATTTGCAGCAGGCGATCGCGTACCTGGGACTCAAACAGATTCGCAATCTTGCCTTGACGGCCAGCGTCTCGGAGATGTTTCGAACGGAGGTCGACATCGAACCCTACTGCCGAACCGGATTATGGCGTCATCTGGTCGCGGTCGGAGTCTGCGCTCGGCTGATCGCGAAAAGGCGGCGACTCGCCAATTTCGAAGACGCCTTCCTCGCCGGTCTGTTGCACGATATTGGCATCATTCTCATCGACCAATACAGTCATCCACGCTTTCGGGAAGTTATTTGAAGGATTGGAGACAACAAACCTCTAGCTGACCTGGAACGGCAGGTATTGGGGTTCGATCACTGCCAGTTGGCGAGGCCGTCGCCAAGTCATGGCGGTTTCCAGAGAATGTTCGCGCAACAATTGCGCATCATCACAACGGCAGCTTATATCGTGGTGAGGACATCGACATCATCCGTTGCGTAGCCGTTGCCAACTTGATCTGCTCGCTACGCGGTTATACGTCCGTAGGAGCAAGCTTGGTTCAGTTGCATCTTTGGGCAATTCAAGGGCTAGAACTAAGCAAGAACGATGTCATCGTATTGGTGCAAGACTTGGATGGCGAAATCAATGGCAATCAAGTCCTGTTCGAGTTGTAGATTACGGAATGCGCCCCCCACATGCGGCAATAGCCGAGTCAGTATATCCACGATGACGAGACGATGAGGTCGAGCCATGCAGGGACCCGCGGATTTACGAAGTGCACTTTCCGCAGCGGAACGGGAATGGATTGCCATCTTGGAATCTAGTTCGGTATGTGCTGTTCAGCCGGACGAAGATCGCCGCCAGGCCGCGCCAGCATGTTCCTCGGAATCGTTGGCTGAAGTTCGCGTTCAGCAGTTGCTGAACGAGCTTGCCACATTGAAGGAATCGCACGCCGAGGCCGTGGCCACCGCTGTGGCCGAACGTGAGGCACGCCTGGCGGAACGCGAGGAGCACTTCCGGCAGATTCACGCCTTGTTGCGTCAAGCGGCGGATGCCCTTCTGACCTTCGACACCGAGAGCGTCATCCGGTCCGCAAACGACGCCGCGGAGCGGATGTTGGGGCACTGCGAATGTGAGTTGGTGGGACGCTCCCTGAGCGACATCATGGATTCCCACGGTTCCCAGGCAACGCAAGGCGTGTTGCAGTTGTTAGATCATGCGGTTCAATGCAAAACACCCGTGGAAGTGACCTTGCTCCGCGCAGACGGCCGCCCGTTTACGGCCGAGATGGCCGTGAGCCGCGTGCTCCTCGGCGAAGAGTCTCTCTATTTCGCCAGCTTTCGTGACACCTCCGAGCGGCGGATGCTGGAGGCCCAACTGCGGCAAGCCCAGAAAATGGAATCCATTGGGCAGCTTGCCTCTGGAATCGCTCACGAGATCAATACGCCGGTTCAATACATTGGCGACAATACAGCCTTCGTGCTCGATGCCGTCCAAGAGATGGAACAGATCGTGAGAATCTGCCTTGAGCTGCGAAACTCGGAAAGCGACGTGGCGGCTAGGAAAGGAATCCTTGGGCGGTTGTTTCAAAAAATTCAGACCGCCGATCTGGAATATCTGTTCGAAGAGGTCCCCAAGGCGCTGCGTGAAACCTTGGACGGAGTCAAACGGGTTGCCAACATCGTCCACGCCATGAAGGAATTCGCGCACCCGGGAGGCGGCGCGAAACAGGCAGTCGACTTGAACCGCGCGGTACAAAATGCCGTCACGGTTGCCCGCAATGAATGGAAGTACGTGGCTGATGTCGAATTGCAACTCGACTCGGCGGCTCCGCCGATAAAGTGCTATCCGGACGACATGAATCAAGTCATTCTCAATTTGATTATCAATGCCGCGCACGCCATCGGCGAAAAGATCGGTGCAAACTCCGAGGCCAAGGGGAAGATCACGATCGTGACGCGGCGATGCGGCAATGATTTCGAGCTGCGTGTCACGGATACCGGTACGGGCATTCCCAAGGCCATCCGCTCGCGGATTTTCGACCCTTTTTCACGACGAAGCCGGTCGGCAAGGGAACGGGCCAAGGACTGGCCATTGTACATGCCGTGGTCGTGCAGAAGCATGGCGGGACAATCCATGTGGAGAGCGAGACTGGCGTAGGAAGCGAGTTTATCGTGCGAATACCGTATCAGGAGGATTGTACCAAGGACGCCTCAACCCACAGGGATCCAACGCGGTCGGCGACCTGACTTGAGTGGGGAGGGCACGCATGCAGCGAAAAATCTTTTTCGTCGACGATGAGCAGCGCGTCGTGGATGGGTTGCGGCGCATGTTGCGCTCCATGCGCAACGAGTGGGATATGCAGTTCTTCGAGTCCGGACCTGCCGCGCTGGAGGCCATGACCGACGTTCAGCCGGACATCGTGATTTCGGACATGCGGATGCCCGGCAGGGATGGCGCACAGTTCCTGGAACAGCTCCGTCGTCGCTGGCCGGCAACGATTCGGCTCATACTTTCCGGCCAATGCGAGCGAGCCGCGGTTCTAGATGCCGCGGGGCCAGCCCATCAATTCCTCTCCAAGCCTTGCAACGCGGAGGAACTCCGACGAACGATTTGCCGCATTTTCGAAATCCGTGATCAACTTGCCAATGCAGAGATTCGCACGATTGTCTCGCAAGTTACGGCCCTGCCCATCAGCCGGTACCGTAGGCAACAGATGGCGGAGCTTCTCACGCAGCCTAAGATTCCCGAGGCCACTCTGATCGAGTTGATCCATGCCGATGTGGCTCTTTTGAGCAAGTGTCTCCAGTTGATAACCGGCGGATTCCTCGGCAGCCAGCAAGAGCTGATCCCGGTTGCGGATATGGTCCGGATGATCGGCGCGGATTCCCTCCGCAGTCTGATTTTAGAGCGTAAGACCCTCCCCAGCATGCCCAATGATCCCCTGATCATGAGCTTGGATGCGCTTTTCCATAAGGTTTCCAGGGTAACGGGCGAGGTAGCCAGGCAAATCTTGGCGGAAGAAAAGGCGTCCGAACAGGCTCAACTGGAGGCAGAATTCGGCGGTCGCTTGGCTCGTATCGGCGTGGCCCTGCTAGGTTTGATCGATCCCTTCAAGTATCTTCACGTGTGGAGAATAGCAGCGGCTCAAAAGGTTGCTCGAACCGAGCTCGAGATGCGTATCTACGGAGTGCACCGCGCGAATGTGGGGGCTTATCTGCTCGGGCTTTGGGGTGTGCCCTCGCGACTCGTTGATGTGATACTGAACGCGCCCTGGCCCGGCAGGTACAACGAAGCCGAAATGTCCACCGTGACGGCCGTGCACGCAGCCTGCGCCCTTGTCGATCAAGCTTTGTTTCACGAGACCGAGCCAAGCTATCGGCTGGATTTGGATCATCTGCGACGCATCGGAATGGAGGGGCGGCTTGTCCGCTGGCGGGAATTGGCCCAGACCATGGCCCAGTCCGTATCAATCACCCCGGCGGAAACGCTTTGGGGCACGGAAAACGTCCCAACGGTACCCGGAGAATCTGCCACGAACGTGATGGTGCTACAGGAGATGCCCTCATGAGTCGCAAGGTGCTGTGTGTGGACGATGACCCGAACGTCCTGCGTGCCTACTCGCGGACATTGCGAAACAAATTCGAGCTGGATACAGCCACTGGCGGCGAGGAGGCGCTGCGGCTCACGCGGGAGAAAGGACCATACGCTGTGGTCGTCTCCGACATGCGAATGCCTGGCATGGATGGCGTGGAGCTGCTTTGCCGGATCCGAGAATTGTCGCCCAACACTGTACGCATGATGCTGACGGGAAATGCCGATCAACAGACCGCGATCGACGCCGTCAACGAGGGGCAAATCTTCCGATTCATCACCAAGCCCTGTCCGCCGGAAGTCCTTGCCCAGGTCATCGAGACCGGCATCGAACAGTATCGACTGATCACGGCCGAACGGGAACTCCTGTCGAAGACGCTGGCTAGAGCTATTCGCGTTCTCACAGAAATCCTCACTATCGCGGCTCCCGAGGCCTTTGGCCGGGCGACCCGGGCACGCGAATTGGTACGACAACTGTGCGAGATTCTCGCCGTCAATCCCAGTTGGCCGTTCGAAATCGCCACTATGCTGGCCCCGATCGGCTGTCTGGCCGTGCCGCAAGAGATTCTCAAGAAATCGATCTCAGGACGACCCCTCAAAGAGCAAGAAACAATGCTGCTCGACTCTCATCCGCGGATTGCCAGAGAGCTTCTCTCTAAGATTCCCCGCATGGAGGTGATCGCGGAGATAGTGGCATATCAAGGAAAGCTCTTCAACGGTCAAGGCTATCCACCAGACTGGACGGCCGGGGAGGATATCCCGCTCGGTAGCCGGATCATTAAATTGGCGTTCGATTGGGATGATCTGGTTCAAGCCGGATTAAGCTCCGATCTGGCTTTGGCGGAAATCGCCGATCGTCGAGGTTGGTACGATCCGCAAGTCGTTGCGACATTGCGAAAGATTCTGGACATCCAGGAAGAATACATTGTCCGCGAAGTACGAGTCTCCGACCTCGTTGATGGGTGGATTTTGGCGGATAATATCCACTCCGTGCACGGCACGTTGCTCTGTAGCAAAGGCCAGCCGATTACCCCGCCCATTCGCTTGCGGCTTCGAAATTACGCTGTGAACGTTGGTATCGGCCGCCCGATTCGCGTGTTTGTGCCGCTGTCTCAGGCTCCTCAACAGATGGAAGCATGACCCGCTCTTCACTCTCGCCGGGATAGCCAGTGATGCTTGGATGTGCTTCCGGCGGGGTCCTCGCAGGCTGGCCGGGGGCGCCGATGATAAGAAATGCCTGCAAAAAAGGGACCGGTTGCCCAGATTTTCTTTTCGATTCCGGATAGAATTCAAAAGATCGTCGGTAACCGTTCACGGAACAGTCGGGCCGTCAGGCCGCGTTGCCCACAACACCTTGTGGCCGCCTTGAGCGATCGGCGGCCGCGAGCGCGGGGTTTTTGCCAAACGGCTCGTGCGAACACCGCGTTTTCCGCATGATTCCACCCGTGAACGGTTACGATCCCCGGGATCGACGCAGCGCCGGGGCCAGTGCTTGGATGCAAGTGAGTCTTTCCCGTCCCATAGTGAACTCCATAGGTGATCTTATGAAGGTAGCAGCGGCGGAGAGTATCGATTCGCAAAAGGTGGTCATGGAGGGTGCGGAAGGGTGTGTAATGCGCGTATTGATCGGGCCAGATGACGGTGCGCCGAACTTCACCATGCGACAATTCGAGGTCGCACCCGGCGGTCATACGCCACTGCATACGCACCCCTACGAACATGAGGTGTACATTCTCGCGGGGGAAGGCTTTGTAATTCGAGATGGCCAGGCGCAACCGCTGCGACCGGGGATGATCGTGTTCGTGCCGCCTGGGGCGATTCACCAATTTCGAGCCAGTGATACGTCGTCGCTCACGTTCCTCTGCCTCATCCCAAATGCCATGCGGGGAGGAGGGGTGATCAGTTGCGTCGCCGCCTGCTCGTGCGACTGAATTCGAGGCCAGGCCAGCGTCTCATTCGGCCAGCATACGGGGCCGTAGTGTTTACTCCCCAAACTGCCACAGCCAACGTTCACGCTGCCAACGCTTGCGCTGCGGGAGATATGAGCCTGCCCCTTTGGAAAGTAGCTAAAGGGCGGGATGTTGTACGAGGGTAAAGGACGCTGCGTGCGGTCGGCAGAAGTTGGGCAGATTACTCCGTCGGGATTTCACCTTCGTCCCGCGTGCCCAGCGCACGCCATGCCGCAAGCGTAATCGTTTCCCTGACAAAACGGCACGAACCGTCCACGAGGGCGACATTCACACCACCCGGGTGAAAGCTCCGCGAAGTGATGATTGCGTAAGTGGGGACCCCAGCCACCCCATTCTTTCCCTCTTGCCATGAGTTGTAATCGCAGTCGTACTCGAAACCACCAGACGAGCACGGCACACGCGTATTGGGCACGAGACAGGCTGTGAAGCCAGTGTGGTGGACGCGACCGTCGGGCCACTCGGTGTGCCCTGTGTTCTTGAACTCTGAGGCTTCAGCGGTAATCGATGCAGCCTGATCCGCGGTCTCGGGCGCACTGGTAACGCTAGGACCACCGTTGCGGCGATACGGTTGCCACGCCCGCACATCAGCAGCCAACAGGGTGTTGCTTGTACCGTCGGTGACGCCGCTCCAGCTCACTGACGAATTGGGGTAAGAAACCCCCTGACCGCCTCGGCGGCTCTGTGGATCATACACGAAGTACACGCCTAAGTTGAAGCCATAAGAGGTCGGGTACAACCTCGGCTTTCCGCCGCCGGGATCACGGACCTCAAGGCTCTTGGGATCGCTGGGACAGCCAAACACCTCAATGCGGACGGCATCGATGACCACCTGGGCATCCCAGGCCGCGGAGAGGTCGACTCGATCAGCCAACGGCTCCTGTTCGATATAGGGGAGTAGCCGACCGTGCACACCCCAAGACACGTTATTCGCAGTCAAGTTGGTCGCAAAGTCGATGATGGCGCTGCTTGGAAAGCACCGCCATGAATCGGCATAGTTGTGATTTGCCAAACCCAATTGCTTGAGGTGGTTGAGGCATTGCGATCGTCTTGCGGCCTCACGTGCGGCCTGAACGGCGGGAAGGAGCAGAGCGATCAAGATGCCGATGATCGCGATGACGACGAGAAGCTCGACAAGCGTGAAAGCCGACCGCCGTCGCTCATCTACTATGCAAATGTACCGGGACTCCTGGCTGCCACATCCGTTTGACATTGCACTCTCCGAATTCCCTCAGTTCGGTGACCCAGTTCAAGAACGACTGTCTGACAACATGATCGCAATTCCCCTGTGCATACTCCGTGCCGGATTGAGTTTTGGGGAGAAACAATCGCAAGTTACTATTTAGCCGATGGTTATGGCGAAGACATCAGGAAAACCGGAGGGGGAATCCTGGGCCAAAGCAGTGACAAGATGTCGCATCTATCGCCAGCGTGCCAAAAACAACGACATCCCAGCCTGGAATGGGAAACGCGATGTGCCGCTTCATCGAAGGATCACGCGACGGGGGCGGCCTTCTCAGCCTACCGTCAAATTCACTGTTTCGAGAATACTTTGCTTGACTGCACAGCTTTCAGATTTCGGGAAAACTTCTCTCAGCAACGCTCGATGAAGAGATGCGAACCACCAAGAGATTTTCTTGGTGGGCGAAGAAGGCGGGCGTAAACGCAGGCTTGCCGAAGCAATAGCAAACCCAACCAAAAGCCTCGTTGCCGCCTCATGACGCAGCCTACGCATCACCCCGGGGTGACGCCAGTCGGTTTCAAACAAGCTATCCCCTGGCGGCTGGAACGCCGGAAAGACCACCGCTACCCACGATCACAGCAGATATACCACTCTATAGTATGGTATCATACCAGCCGAAATACTTGCTTTTCTTAACAAAACTTTAACAATTCTTTAACAGTACGTTAACAATCGGTTACTACAATGCGGCAGAGTCAGGTGGAGCAGCACATTCGACGAATCAGCTCCCAGACGCTGCTCCAAGGGTTGTCACGAGGTTCTAGCTGAAGGAGACATCTAGGATGAGGATGCATTGGAGTGGCCTATGGGGCCCGTGTGTGACGTCGCTGTTGTCATTTGCAGTGGTGAGCGGTGTCGCCCTCGCCCAAGTGCCCCTCGATCCCGCCCTACCCGACTACAAGCCGGTGCAAGGCGTCTCGGGGAACATCAAGAGCGTCGGTTCGGATACCATGAATAACCTCATGACGCTCTGGGGTGAAGGATTTAGAAAGTTTTACCCGAACGTTCAGATCGAGATCGAGGGCAAGGGTTCTTCAACCGCGCCTCCCGCGTTGATCGCGGGTACGGCTCAGTTTGGGCCGATGAGCCGGAGCATGAAAAAGGCCGAAATCGATCAGTTCGAAGCGAAGTTTGGTTACAAGCCCACCGAACTCCCGACGTCACTGGATATGTTGGCCGTGTATGTTCACAAGGACAATCCGATCCAGGGACTGACCCTCCAGCAGGTGGACGCCATCTTCTCCAAGACGCGAAAAGGTGGTTATCCGAAGGACATTCGCACTTGGGGGCAAGTCGGCTTGACTGGGCCATGGGCTTCGCGTCCGATCAGTTTGTACGGTCGTAATTCGGCCTCTGGAACCTACGGCTACTTCAAGGAGCACACACTGTTCAACGGAGATTACAAGGATCAAGTTAAAGAACAGCCGGGTAGCTCTTCCGTAGTGCAGGGTGTGGCGAGCGATCGATACGCCATCGGTTATAGTGGGATCGGCTATAAGACCGCCGACGTTCTGGCCGTTCCACTCGCGCACGATACCAATTCGCCATTTATCCCGGCCGATCCCGCTCATGCTTACACGGGCGAATACCCCCTGGCTCGGTACCTGTACTTGTACGTCAATTACAAGCCAGGAACACCACTTGACCCTGTGCGGGCCGAGTTTATCAAATTCGTGTTCAGTAAGCAGGGTCAGGCAGAGGTAATCAAGGATGGGTACTTCCCATTGACGGCGGCTATCGCCAAGAAAGCCTTGGCGTCGGTCGGTCTTTCCGAATAGCCGACACGAACTGACAGCCTTGCTGTGCAGAAGCGTGGTATAAATATTGCGTTTGGGAGTGGACGGGCAATCTAGTTCCCAACGCTGGTGATCACTGCTAGGCTCCCGATGACCTGCCGCCTTCGAGATCATGCCCGTCCTCTCGTTGGCGGCAGGTGCCTTTTCAAGGCTTGAATCGAGACGCTCAGATGCATTCCGGCGATAAAGAAACGGTTCCAACGACCGGTGCTGTTGAAAACTCTGGTCCTGCCACGACGCTCAATCGCTCGGTTACTGGTAACAGCTCACAGCAGCGTTCAGCTCGCCGGGTTCTGCGGAACCGACTCTGGGTGCGTTTCGCGGATGGACTAGCACGGTTGTTCATTACAACCGGTGGGGTCGGCACGATCGTCGCCGTTACTGGCGTATTCGTGTTCTTGACTTGGGTTGCGATTCCCCTCTTTCGTGAGGGTACCTTGGCGCTAGTGTCGGAAGTGCCTCTGGAACTGCAAGCCACGAGCGAAGCACCCGTGGCGGGCGGTGAATCAGGCGGGGCGAACGCGGGTGATGAACAGATCGAGAAGCAATCAGACGAGATTCAACAGGGAAAAACGAATCGGTCTGCGAATGGTTCTCAGGCCTCGCAAGATAGCGAACCCGACCGGCGGGGAGTGTCGGAGACGTCCCGGCTAGCTGAGCAGTCTCCTGCCTCGCTCATGGTGGTAAGTGAATACGGCACTTGCTTTTGGACTCTGAGTGGTGATGGCCGGGTGAGTTTGTACGGCATCCAAGGGGACGCCCAAGGTCATTTTCTTCACTCCACACGCCTCTGGGAGGAGGGCGAGTCACCCTGCTGGGCGTTTGATGAGCGCTCAGGCCGGGGCGTCCTGGGATATGAAAATGGCAAAATTCGCTTCTTCTCCTTGCAAATCGCAGCTTCCATCAGCGAGCTTTCGCAAGGCCCGCCCAGTATCGCGTCCGCTCCTGCGGACACAGTTGTACGATTCGCGGACGGCGTGGCCCAGAAGACTGCTGAAGGCCAACTCCGTGTGGAACGGCTAGAACTTGAGGTCTCGCCGCCAAACGATCTCAGCCAGTCGCCAATCATCGCTATCGACCTCAGTTTGCGTGGGGAAGACCCCACTTTTGCGGCGATGACCGCTGATGGAACGCTCTACGTCGAATCGGTGCGTAAAACAACGAACCTCTTGACCGGTGAGGAGAATGTTAGCTTGACCGGGGGCTCCATTGTTCTGGAGAATTACCGGGAAAAAATTCGCAAGGAGAGGCCCCGCGTTCTTCTGACCGGGGCCTTGGACAACGTGTTCGTTCTCTGGCGAGACGGCCAGCTCTTACGGTTCGACGTCCGCAATGTCAGTTCCCCTCAGCTCGCGGAAGAGATTTCACTTCTCGGGGAACAGGTAGGCGCGGTCACAGTAGCGCGTTTCCTGATCGGAAAAACAACCCTTCTCGTTGGGGATGATCGCGGTCGTATCAGCGGATGGTTCACGGTCAAACGCTCGGCGGAAAAGGCCGCGAAAGCCGGCTCCGAAACGGCACCAAGCGAAACGGGCGATGGCGGCGGAGGGCGATTGCTTCTTGCCCACACTTATCCGCAGGGAAACGCTGCTGTAGCCGATATTTCGGTGTCGCAGCGCTCGCGAGTCTTCGCCGTCTCCCACGCCGATGGAACGGTTCGGCTTTTGCACGGCACAGCGGAGCAGCTCGTCGCACAAACGCAACTCTCCCTGGATCGCGGGGCAAGGCTCTCCTTGACGCCCAAGGAGGACCTCCTGGTTGCCATTCAGCCAGAAAAGTTATCCGTGCTCCGGGTAAATGCCCCTCATTCAGGCATCACGCTGCAAACCGTCTTCGGGAAGGTTTGGTACGAGGGGATGCCACGGCCTGAGTTCGTGTGGCAATCCTCTAGCGGGACGGACGAATTCGAGCCTAAGTACAGCCTGATTCCCTTGATATTCGGCACGCTGAAGGCGACCTTCTTCGCAATGTTGTTTGCTATTCCGGTGGCGTTGCCAGCCGCCGTGTACTCCAGCGAATTCGTTCACCCAGTCTGGCGTTCCCGAGTCAAGGCGACCATTGAATTGATGGCCGGTCTGCCAAGCGTTGTGCTAGGCTTTATCGCCGCATTAGTCCTGGCGCCTTGGATCGAGTCACGGCTGTCGTTCGTTTTGGCCGTACTGTTCTGTGTTCCGGTCACCTGTTTGATAGGGGGGCACCTCTGGTCATTTCTGAGCCGGTACTGGGTGGTGCGATTAGAACGGTTTCGGTTTGGCTTTGTGACCTTGTTCGCCATTTTGGGCGTCGTATCGGCTTCTTGGCTCGGTCCGTGGGCCGAGAAGTTGCTTTTTCCGGACGGTTTCCGACAATGGCTCGACAGCGGCAAGGGAAGCGGGACAGCGGGGTGGATGATCATCCTTTTACCAGCGAGTTCACTCTTAGCCGTTTGGCTCATTTCGCGAGCTGTCATGAGACCGCTCGGTTCGGTTTGGGCCCAGCGATCTTCGACCTTCTGGGCAGGGGTAAGGCTGATCGCCTTTCTCGCCGGAGCTATTCTGGCTGTTCTTCTGGCCTGGTGTGCCGGATGGTTCTTGGCCACGGTTCTGGGCCTGGACCCTCGCGGTTCGCTGATGGGCACCTACATCCAGCGCAATGCCTTCGTGGTTGGGCTTGTGATGGGATTCGCGATCATCCCGATCATCTATACCATTGCCGAGGACGCCATTTCCGCCGTACCTGGGCATCTGCGGGCGGCTTCGCTCGGCTGCGGCGCAACCCCTTGGCAGACGGCCGTCCGGGTTGTCATCCCTACGGCCACGAGCGGCCTTTTTTCGGCTATCATGATCGGGCTAGGACGCGCCGCCGGGGAAACCATGATCGTTTTAATGGCTGCCGGAAATACCCCCATCTTGGAATGGAATATCTTCAACGGGTTTCGTACACTGTCTGCGAACATTGCGGTGGAATTACCCGAGGCGGTCCAAAACAGTATCCATTACCGGATGCTGTTCCTAGCCGCTCTCAGCCTTTTCGTGATTACCTTCATCGTCAATACCGCGGCGGAAACGGTTCGATTACGCTTCCGCAAGCGCGCAGCCCAGTTGTGACGTTGAATTCGGATGAATGTCTATGGCCATCTTGACGGAAGAACCGAAATCCACGTTAAAGGCATCCCAGCGGTGGCCCCGATCCTCCGGTGCCGCTGGTGCGTCGGCTGCCAGGGGCGAACCGCTTATCTGGATTAGTGGCGGCGCGTTGGCGGTGTCTCTTGCCATGATCGGAGGATTGCTGGTTCTGGTCGCATACCATGCGGTTCGGACCTTTTGGTCTGTCCCGGTCATCCGCGTGGAACTTAGGGACGGGACCATCGTGATGGGAGAGGTCACCCGTTACGACCGTTTCAAGCCAGATAAGATGACTCTGGCCGACCTGCCTGAGGAAACACGGGCAGCGTTCGAGAAGACGATGCAGAAGGACGACGGTTGGGTGTCGCGGCGTCTGGTCAGGACCGGTAATTACGAATTGACCAACGAACATTTCCGCTGGGTCGCGCAGCCTGAGGTCGTCCCCGATTCCGAGACCCGGCCCGAATGGGCCTTGGTTCTGGAACGCATGGCCTGGGGGCGGTTCTACGGTTTCCCCGAAGCGATGGTCATCGACGACAAAGTCGTGGCGAATAAGCCGGATGAGGTCTGGAATGCATTCCAGCAGCATTTCCCCAAGGTTGTGGAAGACCGGAATGAAGTCCGCCGGTTGGAGAAAAGGACGCTGGGAGACATCAATCATGATATTGAGCAGTCGCGACTTCGGCTCCGAGAGGTGGAGCTGAAACACGGCAAACAATCGTCAGAGTACCAAAAAGCGCAAAAGGCATTTGATAAGGAGGAGGCACGACTAACCGCGGAATACGAAAAGGTTGGCAAGCGCATCGAGGATCTTCGCGAACAGATGTCCCGCTATCTATTGAAGATGAAAACGGCGGACGGAGTCGAGACGGATATTAAGCTAGCGGACATCGTTCGCGCCTATCCAGCCAATAAGCTCACCCTTGCCGGAAAACTCCAGGTTTACCTCTCGCGAATTTGGGAGTTTCTGGCTGACGAGCCTCGTGAAGCGAACAGCGAGGGCGGCGTATTTCCGGCCATTTTCGGGACCGTCATGATGACCCTTATCATGAGCCTGGCGGTCGTCCCCTTAGGCGTGCTGGCTGCACTCTACTTGCGGGAATATGCGAAAAGTGGAGCGATGGTCAGCGCCGTGCGGATAGCCATCAATAACCTGGCTGGTGTTCCGAGTATCGTGTTTGGCGTTTTTGGCCTCGGATTCTTCTGCTACATCGTGGGCGGTGGCATCGATCACTTGTTTTTCGAAGCTCGATTGCCCAGTCCCACGTTTGGGACGGGCGGTATCCTCTGGGCGTCGCTGACCTTGGCCCTGCTGACTCTGCCCGTGGTAATCGTGGCTACGGAAGAGGCATTGGCTTCCGTTCCCAACTCTATGCGCGAGGGTTCGTACGCCTGCGGCGCCGGGAAGTGGCAGACCCTGCGGCGCGTGGTCCTGCCGCAAGCCATGCCGGGCATCCTGACAGGAACCATTCTGGCGATGGCGCGTGGGGCTGGTGAGGTTGCCCCCCTGATGTTGGTCGGGGCGGTGAAGCTTGCCCCGGAACTCCCCTTTGATCATCGTTTTCCGTTTATTCATTTGGAACGCAGCTTCATGCATCTCGGCTTTCATATTTACGACTTGGGTTTCCAAAGCCAAAACAGCGAAGCCGCGAAGCCCATGGTGTATGCCACTACCTTGCTGTTGATTATGGTCATCCTCGTATTGAATCTAAGCGCGATCTACTTGCGGAATCGCTTGCGGAAGCGGTTCGAGGTAGGCAGCTTCTGATCGTGGCAATTTGGTGTTGAGATACGTTACAATCAAGTGAGACAACTCCTGGTCAAGGGATCGCTCCATACCACATAAAGCCCATGACCAGCGTGATTGCCTCTCCCATGCAGCAAGGCGAGGTGCAGCAATCCAGAGGAGATAGAATATGCGAAACGCTTCCGCTTCCGCTTCCGAAGACAGCCGCCAAGGTCTGTCAGGGTGGCAGGCGGTGGATAACCGTCACGCCCGTTTGCCGCAATCCCAAGACGTTGTCCGAAACCTGGAGGATGGAGCTTCCCGGCTCAAGGCGGTGGCCAGGGGCGAATGGATTCCAAGCGAAGTTCACGAAGAGTTAAAGCACCAGGACTGTGTCCTGGAAATCGAGTCCTTCTCTTTCTGGTATGGCAACAAGCAAGCCCTGTTCGATATTTCGATGGTCATCCCACGCGGCAAAGTGACGGCCCTTATCGGCCCCAGTGGATGCGGGAAATCCACCTTGCTGCGATGTATCAACCGCATGAACGACCTCATCGAAGGCATTCGTGTCAGCGGTGATATGCGATTGAACGGTCGGTCCATCGTCGGGCCGTCCGTGGATGTCATCGAACTGCGCAAGCGGACGGGAATGGTCTTTCAAAAACCGAACCCCTTTCCCATGAGCATATTCGAGAATGTTGTCTATCCCTTGCGGATCGACGGCGTTTCAAATCGCCAGGTCCTGAACGATGTGTGTCAGCAAAGCCTGCGATCAGCCGCTTTGTGGGACGAGGTAAAAGATCGGCTGCGTGAGAATGCGCTGCGTCTCTCCGGCGGACAGCAGCAGCGTCTTTGCATCGCGAGGGCGATCGCGGGTTCTCCCGACATTTTGCTCTTGGACGAACCGTGCTCAGCACTGGACCCTCTCGCAACGAATAAAATCGAAGAACTGATTTATTCGCTGCGAGAGGAATTTACTGTGGTCATTGTAACTCACAACATGCAGCAGGCAGCGAGGGTCAGCGACTACACGGCCCTGTTCTATTTGGGGCGTCTAATTGAATATGGACCCACGACCGCCATCTTCAGCAAGCCCCACCTGGCCGAAACCGAGTCGTATGTCACCGGCCGTTTTGGTTGAGACGGCGTTTCCTGCCGCCCAAGCGATTTGGGACGGGGCATTTTCGAGTCAACGGCAAGAGTTCACCTTGTAGCACAGCCCCGAAGCAACGCCCCACATTTCGCCCGACAGCCCGCGGTGCCTTCCTGCTGCTGAAGACACCGCCTCATCAGTCGGTCCGCGCAATCTCAACGCTTTGCCCGAGTCGGCCGTCCCGCCTGGAACCCGCCGCGGACCGTCACATTAGCGAATTATCTGTTTGAGCTTTGCTTCTAGTTCCGTAACAACCACGTTGCGATCCACAACCCGGCCTTGACCATCCAGCAGAATAGTCGTCGGCACCGTTAGAATGCCTAGCTCCAGGGCAGGTCGGCTCTCCATGCCACCCTGTTCGTGAATCTGCGGCCAGGGAAGTCTGGCCTCGCGTAGGTAGGCCGTCATGTCGGCGGCATCCGAATCGACATTCACACCAACGACCGCAAGCTGGTTGCCATAGCGAGACAGGAGGTCCTTCAAGATTGCCACCTCCGCCTTGCAAGGCTCGCACCAGCTCGCCCAATAATGTATCACGACGGCCTTCCCCCGGTAGGTTGCCACATCTACTGTGCCACCTTGAGGATCCTTGCCCTTGAAATCGAGAACTTGCCCCTCCATAGTCAAACGTTTGAGGGCGCCACGGGCACGGACGCCTTCCGGCGTCTCGGGGAATCGACTGACCAAAACCTGGTATTGTTGGCGTGCCCCCTCTTCATCACCGAGGTATTCCTTTCCGACGGCAATTTGCATGATTGCCTCGGAGGCATCCGGGGCATCTGGGAAATCCTTCAAGAACTGCTCCAGGTTTCCGATCCACGCCGTCATAACCTGATTGTAGTTGGCGTTCGGCGACTGCAAGCTGAGACCGTAGTCCGCGGCCAATTGGCGGAATCGAACATAGGCGGCGAGCGACACTTGCGAAGGATTGCTTGCGATCTCATCGTACAGCGCCTTGAGGCGAGCAGCTCCCTCTGGAAAGGCTCCGCTCTGCGCCATGGCGGAGAGCGTGTCAGCCAGTTGTCGCAGCCAGTTAACGCGGTCTTCGGGGCGCGTGGCTGCATCCGCGAGCGCTTTCAGCAGATCGGCACGCTTGGTGTTGCCCGCCTTCTGTTCGTCGAGAGATCGCGACTCCGCCAGCGTCTTCTCCACTTGCTCCAACTCGGCCAACAATCGCTGCATTTCCTCGGTGGGCGCTGCCTCGGAAGGAGAGGCCGGAACCTCCGGCGTCGGCGGCCGGAAGAAGAGGCCTCCTGCCAAGGAATCCGCGGCCTTGTCGTCTAGAATGAACGGCGTATCCACCAGACGCCACGCATTCTCGGTCCGGATCATGGCCCCTAGATATATCTGAATTGTGCCGTTTTGCGATTCAGCAAAAGCGACAGCATTATCGTAAACCAAGGCGTCGCGTGCGATGCCCGATGTGCCTGCCGGGACCACCCCTGGCCGATGACCGGCGAACTGGATCCATTTTAGCGTCCCAACCTCGGGAACTTTGGCCGCGTTCTCGGAAAATCGGCTTTCTGCACTCTTCAGCGACTCGTTGATTGCCTGCTCATAGGTCGGTCCGATTTCCAGGGCATTAAGCTCAGCCGGCGTTACCAGCAAAGCACGAAAGCGGGACCAGTCCTTCGTCAGAAGAGACTGGACCGCCTCCTCCGCCGCCTCTTCCGCCGAAATCTGTCGCCACTGATCGATAACCCCGTCTTCATTCACGTCGACGCCCCAGCGGCTGCCACCAGTGTTGAACCAGCGACATTGATCTACCTTGCCGTTACCATTCGTATCGATGTCCCTGTATACCTCGAGCCCGCCTTGGAAATAGCACCACGAATCGACTCTGTTGTCGCCGTTGGTGTCCAAAAACCGCCGCAAGACGTAGCCCTTCCCGTCTATTACCGTCCAGCCAGTCGCCTGGCCGATTTTTTCAGCCTGGACTTTACATTGGCCCAATTGATCTGCGGCCGGCGTATCGACGATCACGCCTTTCTGTACCGGTTGAAACCGCAGGGTTTGCTCCACCGGAGGCGGGGCTGCGATGGCCCTACCCAACAGGACAACCGCTGACAGAGCCAAAAACCTTGTGAGACGCACCAACATCAATCGCTCTCCTCTAGAAACGGAAAATCTCCGCGTGTCTGACATGAGTCACTCGCATCATGACAATGCCCGTAGCCGTTCACAGGGGTTCTCGTCACTGCAAAAAAGGTTCCTCCCCTTGTCATTTCGAGTGAAGTGAGAAATCTTGCGAAGCAAGAAAGCGTCTGGGCAGGCGTTAAGGTTTCTCCTCGATAGCGTTCGTCGAAATGACAGCCCATTCCAGACGGTGGGAACCACTAAACAACCCTCCGGAACTTCTAGCCCTCGTTGTTGCACAAACCTTTTTTGGTTACAGCCAGCCGCGAACAGTTACCAATACCGGTTGTCTGTCAGGCAGCCCCACGCGACGCTTTTCCCTGTGGCGAACCCTAGTCTGCCAAGCATTCCAATCGCAATACCGCGAGGGTGTCGAGCTTGTCCAGCTACGCCCCCCGTTCATCGCTGGCCTGCGACCTGCCGCGGCTGTTTTCCACTCGTGTAGCTCCCCGACTTTACAGAGCGTCATATTAGGATACAATAGCAGTTCGCGTGGCTTTGATGCGATTTCCGGATCGCCACGGAGCCGCATCTTAGCAGCAAGGGCGACCTGCTCTAGACAAGCAGGATAAATAAGACAGGCAAAAAAGCTAACATTGATCGTGCCGATCGCGGTAATTTACACCGCCCGAGGAATTGGGGTAGGTTAAGTTTGAATAAGGCATGACGGCGGTCAGCGGGCAAGAGTTACGCGTGAGCCAGCCGTTGCGGCGAAGAGTGGTGGAATACGGGCGCATAGCTCAGTTGGTTAGAGCGCGTCCCTGATAAGGACGAGGTCCGTGGTTCGAATCCACGTGCGCCCACTTTGTCGTTTGCGCCAGGATGCACGATCTCGCACGGAGCTTTATTTAACGGGTTTTCTTGATGTCCCTTCATCTCCGTGCAATCTGTGCGGTGGACGGAGGAAACTGGAGAGTCCGGTAAGGTATAACTGGACTTTTGCAGACTGCTCGATCCCTCTCCGAGAGAGGGCTTCAAACTGGAGTGATGGGCAATTCCGGGAAAGAAGGCTATTTTCGTGGGAACTAGCCTTTGCCCTACCATTTCCACTGGGAAGGGGGAGCTTGTGCCCCCAAATTGCAAAAGTCCAGGTATAACGACGTTGCAGATGCCATATCAGGAGGTTCGGTGCATGAGCGGGAAGCGTCGTGGGTTCATCCCGGCGTTTAGGCCAAACTTCCCCTCGCGAACTATGGGGATGCTAATTGCAAGTAATTGCGAGAAAACGATGTACGACAATTGGGCGCCCGATTCTCCCACCGTTTTCCGAGCACAAGGCGAATCGCGCAGCGCATTACAAGATAAGAACTTACGAAAACCAATACATGACTAGAGCAAGCAGTACCAATCAACAGGAAGTCGTTACGCAGTAAGGGTTTACGTAAGAATACGTCCAGACGGTTTGGTTTAAGGCCAAGGTGGCCTTGGCGGCGGTTCGCGGGGCCAAGATCACTGCCTTCCGGTCGACTGACAGGATATGGGGCGCAAATTCAGGTTCAGCGGCCCGCGCCCGTGCCCAAGGCCGGGGGATTGGCGGATCGCCTCGGTCACGAAACCCTTGGCAATCTCCACGGCATCACGAAGCCTCATTCCCCGTGCCAGGCAGGCCGTAATCGCCGCCGCATACGCGCACCCCGAACCGTGCGTGGACGACGAGCGGATCCGCTCCGTTCGCAAAAATGCCGCTCCCTCTCCAGTCCACAACAAATCGGCGGCATCCGCGTCGCCGCCAGGACTCTTCACGAGAACGTGCCGCGGTCCCAACCTGGTCAGGGCCTCGGCGGCGCGGATCATGCTTCGTTCGTCCCAAACGCGAACACCGGATAGCACTTCTGCCTCAAAGACGTTCGGTGTTATCAGCCAGGCCTGGGGTAATAAGTGCTTGCGAATCGCCTCCTGCCCCTCATCGTCGATCAGGCGGTCTCGGCTCTTGCTGACCATGACCGGATCAACCACCAGTGGGAAAGCAAATCCTCGCGCTCGATCCGCAATCAATACCACAAGCTCTGCATTCCCCAAGGCGCCGGTCTTGGCTGCCAAGGGCGCAAGGTCCTCCAAAACGGCGTCCAATTGCGCGGCGACGAAAGCGACAGGACAAGGCATCACCTCTCGAACGCCGACAGTGTTTTGAGCCGTAAGAAGCGTGACTACGCTGGTTCCAAACACGTCGAATTGCTGAAAGACCTTCAAGTCGGCCTGGATTCCCGCCCCGCCCGAGGGATCCGATCCTCCGATCGTCATGGCCACCGGCATCATGACTGCCGCATCCTTCCCCTCAAATGCTCGAACGCGGAAAGTTTGTTACCACCACACAGTTATTCTATCGAGGCTCCGGTTTCCTTGCCGCCCAACCCGGTTCGTCCTACGATGAAGTACTGGATCAAGCCACCCCTCGAAGGCGTGACGTGTCCTCAATGAAGAGCCAAGCCGCCCATCCGGGAATCGGCCAATTTCGGCCAAGGGATGTTCGGTTGGAGCCGTATGATTGTCCCGGAGAGCCAAACAAGCTGCAAAAGATGCGTGAGAATCCTCCCCCGGTCCCGAACGATCGGCTCCCCCCCGCTGTCTTCATTTACGAAACCAGCGGTTTGTGGTCCCTAGCGCTACGGGCCTTCTGGTTGGAGTTTTATGCTGAGCGCAGCGATAGCCCGGTCTTCGCATGGATTCGTTACGGCAAGATATCGGCGACGCGGGCCTTGGCCGCCGCACGGCCGGGATCGTTCGTCGTGATCGAGTCACGCTCCGGTCGGGAAAGGCGAATCGGCGAGGAGATTGCATTTGTCCGGCATTGGTGTCCGTACACCCAAATAGCCGTGGTTTCGGAAAACGCCAAGACCTGGGAGGCTTTCTATCGTGAAATCGGCGCTGTTGCGGTGGTGGATCGGGTGGTTCGGATAAGATCGCTTGCAGCGATGATCCACAGTCACTTTCGGTCGCTACCGCAACACCTACTGGACCCATGGCCGGCAGCCTGGGACATCATCCCGTGGCGAGAATTCGCAACGACGAATCTGCCGGGCGGATGTCTTGCTGAGAACAATGAAAACGTTTGATGAGAACAAAGGACACGAAAGGAGATGAAAACACGATGAGTTCGGTCTCGCGTGAAGACGTGCTTCGGGCCTTGGCAGACTTTCGGGACCCCGAGACAGGCCGTGATCTGGTTCGACTCAACCAAGTCCCCAATATATCTATTCATGACGGCCTCGCTGAAGTCACGCTGGGTCTCACCACCTTGTCAGCGCCGCTCTGGCCGGAGTTGCAGGAAGAGGCCGAATCGCTGCTGGCGTCTCATCTTCCTCCCGATATCCGAGTGCGTGTCAGAATTGTCGAGCACCACCGTCCCGCCGAAAAACTGGGAGCGATCGGTCTGACCGCAAAGGCCGTGGTGGCCGTGGGATCCGGCAAGGGTGGCGTGGGAAAGAGCACGGTTGCCACGGCATTGGCTTTAGGACTGGCCCGCTGTGGCTCCCATGTCGGCTTGATGGACGCGGACGTGTACGGCCCCAGCGTGCCGCATTTGTTGGGCACGACCCAACGACCCACCCTATATGAAGGCAAAATCCAGCCGATCGAAGTCGAGAACCTGCGGGTGATGTCGATGGGATTTGTCGTCCCCAAGGACGAGGCCGTCATTTGGCGAGGTCCGATGTTGCATGGCGTCGTGCAACAATTCCTGAAAGATACGGCATGGGGGGAACTGGACTATTTGATCGTGGACATGCCGCCTGGAACTGGCGACATCGCCTTGAGCCTGTCGCAACTCTTGCCGGTGAGCGGCGCGATCGTCGTCTGCACGCCCCAGGAGCTGGCGCTTCTCGATGCCGTCAAGGCCGTGGCGATGTTTCGCAAGGTGAATATCGATGTGCTCGGTATGGTGGAAAACATGAGCTGGTTTATTTGCCCCAGTTGCAATGCTCGGCACGAGATCTTCGGCACCGGAGGGGCAAAGCGGAAGGCGGAAGAGTTGGGAGTTCCATTCCTTGGTGAAATCCCTCTGAACGTGTCCTTGCGGATTCAAGGGGATATCGGCAGACTTTCCGAGTGTTTCTCCGATCCGATAAGCGCCCCCGCTATGGAAACGGTGTGCCGCAACCTGGTGCGCACACTGGTCTCCAAGCGGCGATCGGAGCCGCAGTTGCCCTCGCTTTCGGTTCTCGGATAGAGGGAAGGCATTGGCCGCGATCACCGCCCGCCTCCATACGGCCGGCCTTCAAACGTCGGATGCGTCGAACGTGGCAGGTCTTGGCAAGTGGCGGCGCGGCTCGGAGGCAGCCTTCGCCCTCCCAATACGATCACTCCTGCCGGATATTGCCGGCGGGAGTCTCGGCCCTCAGCTCGGCGATCATGTCGCGGGTGGCGGCCTCGATGGCTTCCTGCCATCTCCGCGAGCCGAAACGTTCATATTCTTTTCGGCGAAAGGCAAAGATGATTGCCCGAGAGTTGTTGATGATAGCTCCCCGCCCCCGTGGATCGAATGCGGGAGCGACATCGACCGCCGTGGCGCCCTGGCTGCCGTATCCGGGCACCAGAAGCCAAGTGTGCGGCATCGCCTCGCGTAGCTCGGCAAGCTGCTCGCGGTAAGTCGCGCCCACGACCCCACCCACGTCCCCATAACCGCACCTGCCGATCTGTTTTGCGGCGAGTTGCTCTACCATTGCGGCCACATGCCGATAGATGGGTTTTCCTTCAGCGACCAGATCTTGGAATCTTCGCCCACCGGGATTGGAGGTCTTGACCAGCACGAACATCCCGGCCCGGCGCTGATTGGCCGTCTGAACGAACGGCTCCAGTGAGTCATCGCCGAGATACGGATTGACCGTCAGGGCATCGCCGCCCCAGGGACTGGATTCACCGGCCCCGAGCATTCCCTCCGCATACGCCAGAGCCGTGGAACCGATATCACCGCGTTTCCCGTCGAGGATGACCAGGAGACCAGCGTCATGGGCTTGCCGCACCAGGTCGGACAAGACGAGAAGTCCTGGGGGGCCAATTTGTTCGAAAAACGCCAATTGAAACTTGACCGCTGGCACGAGGCCCGATACCACGTCCAGGACTCCGCGGCAAAACGTCCACAAAACGGCTGCCACCTTCTGAAGATCTCGTACACCTGAATCGGTTGCGGCAAGCCCAGGCGGCAGGATGCTCTCCGGAAACAGCGGCAAGTGGGGATCGATGCCCACGACAACCGGCGTGCCTCGCCGCACAATACTTCGCTCCAACCGATCGATAAACTGCTCCACGATCGCCTCCTAATACGACAGTGCAAGACTGTTTGCTTGGCTCAACGTCTCCGCGTGGCCCACTCTCGTTGCACACGCCCATTGAGGCACACATATAGCGTTGACAGTAACTCCTAGATGCACCAAATAGTGGTCTGGGATGGCGGTGGGGCACCACACAACGTCTTGTGGTGATGGGATATCTCGCCTCGCAAGATGTGGTGGGCACATCATGCAATCAGGCGGACTTTGTGCCGTAGGATTCCATGCCTCGTCCTATGTCCTCCAATGTTATCGGCGGATTCCATCGACACTCCCGTAACCGTTTCCGGAACATTCAGGGGCTCACGGTATGGCGACCCCAACAGTTTGCCGTTCCCTGGAGCAATCGGCGACCACGAGCGGTGCGTTTTGGGCATACGGTTCGTGAAAGCACCGCGTTTTCCGCATGACTCCACACGTGCACGCCTGGACAACGTCCAACCGCAAGAACAACCGACCAGGCCCGGCCCCCCAGGCCGCTTATCGCAAGGCAATCCCATGCGATTCCAGATGCCGAAGGAATTCACTGCGGAAGGCGTCGATCTCTTCCGCAGAAAGCGTATGGTCCGCGGCAGCCAAGTGATAACGGAAGGTGTAGCTGCTCTTTCCCGGCGGCAGGCCTTTGCCTTTGAACCGGTACACAAAGTCGCGCCGGGAAACGAGGGGATGCCGAAAGGCATTCAGCACGGCTTCCAGTGCCGCGAACCCCCGGTCCGAGTCCCACAATAGCGAGAAGTCTTGCCACGATCCCGGATAAACGGGAAGTTGGGCAAACTTGATCGCGGGATGGACGACGATAGGGACAGCTTCCAGATCAAGCTCGAACCACACTACCTGCCCGTCCGGCACCACCGTTTTCAAAATCTTCCCGGTCAGCAAACCAATCCCGCCGATTGGCCCTGCGTCGCCGTGAATGACGAGCGAGACGCCACGCTTCTGCCAAGGGGAGACATCTTCTGAGCAGGGTTCGAAACCAAATCCCTTCCCGCACAGACTGACGCCCAAATCGTCCAAGGCGCTGCGGATTACGCGGACATGCTCTTCAGCGTCCGCCCGTGACGGCTGATAGGTGACGCCGGCCAAGAACGTGCGTTCGTGTTGCCCCTCCTCCGCGTTCCCAAAGACACGACTAATTTCGAACAGCCGAAAACTGTCGCAATGCGTCCGATTGGGACGGACGAGCGCCAGTAAATTTGGAACCAGCGTGGTCCGCAAGCAGCCATTGTGCTGCGACGGTGGGTTCCGAAGACGCAAGCACTCCTGCGGCTGCCAACTTAGCTCCTGGAGCCAGCGGCTATCGAACCAGATGTAGTTCTGAACCTCGATGAATTGATGCGCCCCGGCGAGAACCCGCCGCGTGCGATGTTCTCGCTGCAAGCTCTCATTGACGGGCAGATGCCGCAGCGGGGCGATCGGAAGCCGCGGCTCGATCCGACCGTAACCGTAGAGTCGCAGGATTTCCTCCACAATGTCGGCCGGGATCGACAGATCGCGGCGACTGCGGTGGGGAGGTATGCCCAGTTCCAACAATCCGTCGCGAGTGGCCACTTGAAAACCCAGCCCGGTCAGGATTCTTCGGGCCTCCTCGCGAGGCACTGCGACACCCGCCATACGATCGACCTGCTCCCACTCCACCAGCAAGGGGCGGTGATAGGAATCTGGATCTCCGGCGAGGGTGAATTTGCTGAGCGCCTCGAAAGTTTCTCCAGAAAGGATCAGACATTGCAGGATGCGGCCCACCGCTGTAATGACGTTACCCGGCGGTTGACTTTTCTCGAAACGTTGTGCCGCCTCGGTTCGCAAATCCAGCCGGAGAGAGGTCCGCCGAACGCGATCGGCCCGAAAGTTCGCGCTTTCCAGTAGGACGTGGGTTGTATCGAGGCTGACCTCGCTATGCAATCCGCCCATGATCCCGGCCAAGGCCACCGGCTCACTCTCATTCCAAATGAGCAGGTCATCGGGCAACATGCGCCGCTCCTGGCCGTCGAGGGTAACGAAGCCACTCTCTTTGCCCATAGGCGCGACGCGTATTTTGCGTAAGCGGTCCCCGTCGAACGCGTGAGTGGGCTGCCCCAGCTCCCACATTACGTAGTTCGTTACATCTACCGCGAGATTGAAGGTTCGCTGTCCCAAGGCGTGAAGGCGACGTTGCATCCACAGGGGGGAGGGAACTCCCGCGCGAAAACGCAAGTCGAGGCAACCGTAACATGGACAATCTTGAAACGACTCCACCTCCAAGGGGTAGCCCGGGAGCGACTGGAACTCGGAGAGATCGTAGCTCGCGAGCGGTTTCAAAGGACGGTCGAGAATCACCGAGATCTCGCGTGCGAAGCCATAATGCCCCCACAAATCCGGTCGATGGGTGAGACTCTTGTTGTCGATTTCAATAAGGACATCTTCAACGGGGACCAGCGCGTCCAAAGGCGTCCCTAGCAGGACGCTGTTAGGAATCTCAAGGACGCCCTCGTGCCAGTGGCTCATCCCCAGCTCCGCGGCGGAACACAAGATCCCTTCGCTGCGACAACCGGCGATGGTTTGCTCCGTGATCAGCGTACCGCCGGCCAAGGAAACCCCGGCCGGTGCAAAGGCCGATACCAGCCCCACCCGCACATTCGGCGCGCCGCACACACTTTGGTAGCGTTGCGAACCGCAATCGACCTCAACCCGATGCAATCGTTGCTCGCCCGGCCCATGCAGAGCCTCGCAGGCGATGATCCGCCCCACCACCACCCCTTGCGTAAACCGGCGGAGGATGTGGATTTGTTCCACCTCGGCCGTAGCAAGCGTCAGCCGCTCCGCCAATTCTTCCGGTGGAACGCCTTCGAGGTTGACGAAATCGGATATCCAATCGAGCGAGATTTTCACCGAAAGCCTCTCCCAACGGTTGAAAAACAATAGCGGCTATGTTTCGACCCGTGCAATCCGCTGGACTCTGCTGAACTCCATTCCTGCGAAGCACGATCACGTGACATCCATTTCCAGGCCATTTCGTTACATGGAGACCGGAAACTGTTCGTAAAAGCGAATGTCCCCTGAATTGAACAGCCGAATGTCGGGAATCCCGAACTTCATCATGGCCATTCGGGTCAAACCCATCCCAAAGGCGAACCCGCTAAAGATGCGTGTATCGACGCGACCAAACTCCAAGACCCGCGGATGGACCAGCCCGCACGGGATCAGCTCGATCCACCCGCTTCGCTTGCAGGTCGCGCAGCCGTTCCCGCCACAAATGAGGCACTGGACATCCAATTCGAATCCCGGTTCGACGAACGGAAAGAATCCCGGACGCAATCGCACCGTCACTTCGCGATGAAAGACCGCCGACAACAGCGTCTTCATGACCCCGATCAGATGCGCCACAGAGATGTCACGATCGACCAGCAGTCCCTCTAATTGGTAGAAAGTGTTCTCATGGCTAGCGTCGATTGCCTCGTTGCGGAAACACCGCCCGGGAAAAATTGCTCGAATCGGCGCGCCGTATCGTTCCAATGCCCGAACTTGGTTCGCAGAAGTGTGCGTCCGCAATAGCCGTCCGTCGTCCAACCAAAACGTATCCTGCATGTCGCGTGCGGGGTGGTCGGGCGGGATATTGAGTGCGTCGAAGTTGTAGTACTCGGTCTCAACCTCGTATCCGCTCAAGACACGGAAACCCATGCCCTGGAAAATCTCCTCCAGCTCCCGTTGGATCAAGGAAATCGGATGCATCGCTCCGAACCGCCGATCCGAGCTGGGAAGCGACAGGTCCGCCCCACTCCATACCATTCCCAAAGAGGCCCCTTGCTGCGCCAATCGCTGCTGGGCCTCCTGAATGGCCTCCTCCGCCCGGTTCTTCAAGGCGTTGAGTCGCTGACCGAAAGACCGCTTTTCATCCGGCGAAAGCCTACTGAAATCCGTATTCTTGGCGAGAAGTGTAATACTCCCCTTGCGGCCGAGATACTTGACGCGAAGCTGCTCTACTTCCGGAAGGGTCTTCGCCTTGGCCAGATCAGCTTCTAACTGCTGCAATATCTCTTCCACCGTGCACCCCTCTTCTGGCTGCGACTCTTGTTTTCACATGCTATCCGCGGGAGATACTCCGAGCCTGGTCCTTGCAAAACCGGCCCGGCTTTCAAACAGCACCTAGTTCAGACTCTGCCGATTGTTATGCACTCGCGGCAAACGCAAACAATCAATTTAGCTCAAGCCTGCCGGATTGAGTATCCCGCACAGGATAAAGCAGGGGCTTTCCGATCACAAGGAAGCGGAGGGTCGGCGGCGAATGCCGGAGAACACCACTATCATGGGTACAATAATGCCACCATATTTGATGGATTTCATGTGTCTCCATCACGTCCGGGAGATAACGACGTGGCAAATCCCGCATCTTCGCCATTTTCCAAACTGCCAGTAAATTCGCGGAACTCGACACAAATGTTATGCGTCTAAACGCTGAGGCGGAGGAAATTGCGCGCCGTGATTACCAAGATTCATTGTGATCGCACGGACAAGGCCCAGGACGACGAGCCGCGACGGCTCCGGCAACGGCGGCCACTGCCGCTTACAATCGATGCTTATTGGACTAACGAATCCGGACAAACTAGGCAATATGCGCGGTTTGGCGTTGATTTTTCGCGGATGCCTGATTTCAATGGTTACTAACGGACTGTTCGCCTCCGTCAATGGCCGTGGGGGCGCTTTCATCTTAGCGTCAATTGGCAATTCTGCCGTTCGTTCTTGCCTGAGGGGACACACTCGATGAGGTTTTGGGATTCGATTCGGCATCTTTCTTCCTTCGGCAACTCCTCGCGTCCCAAGAAGGGTTCGAATGGGAGCGTGGCCCGCGGTCGCAAACCGAAATCCCGACGACATCGCGGGTTACGGCTGGAGAAATTTGAGGACCGCGTCCTACTCAGCGTGGCTCCCACCAACCCGGATCGGGTGTTCGAGGACACGCTTCAACGGGCCATCGAGGCGGCTGCCGATTTGAATCAATATTCCGTTCAGCAGCTCCAAGCCAGCCATCAATGGGTGGTGGGGCTTGCGGACGGACTCAATCCGCAGACTGTGGCCTCACTGGTTGGTGGCGAGCAACTTGCCGTGGCAAGCGGCATCAAGGGCGCGTACGTTTTTCAATTCCCGGCGCAAATCTCGTGGGAGACCATCGTCTCTCGGCTGGATCAAGTCGACGGCGTTCAATTCCGCTTTCCGCTCGCCCCGCAGCAGATCGATCGCAAGTTCATCCCCAACGATCCGCTCTTCACGCAGCAATGGCACTTGCTGAATACAGGACAGTCCGGGGGCACACTCGGCCAAGATGTCCGCGTCACCGGCGTCTGGGACAACTATCAAGGCGATGGAGTCGTCATCGGCATCGTGGATGATGGAATCGAGACGACTCATCCCGATTTGGTGGCCAACTATCGCGCCGATTTGAGTTATGATTATTTTGCGGGGGATGCAAACCCTCAAGCAGAGGTAGGGGACTTCCACGGTACTTCCGTGGCTGGTGTGGCTGCTGCCGCTGGTAACAACAACACGGGTGTCACCGGCGCCGCGTTCGACGCGCAATTGGCGGCCTTGCGCCTCATCGGCGGTTCCATAAGCGACTTGCAAATTTCCCAGGCGATTGGGCATCGGACCGACGCCATCCAAATTTACAACAATAGCTGGGGGCCACCGGACGCCGGCGGCGGGTTGCCTTTCTCGATCTTGTCAGGCCCCGGCCCCTTGAGCCTGGCCGCCTTGCAGCAGGGCGTTACGACCGGTCGTGGCGGTTTGGGATCGATCTACGTCTGGGCCGCCGGTAATGGCCTCCAGGGCAACGACAATTCCAACTATGACGGCTGGGCTAACTCCCGTTACACCATCGCTGTCTCCGCCGTCGACCATGACGGGCGTCAGGCATGGTATTCCGAGCCGGGAACCAACATTCTTGTCAGCGCCTATTCCAACGGCCTCGTGTCGGGAATCTACACGACCGACCGTTTGGGAGAGGAGGGTTACAACGCCACCGGCACGGCCGACGGTGATCCCCTGCCGGACATCGACTACACGTCCCAATTTGGCGGGACATCCTCTGCTGCCCCGTTGGTGTCGGGAATCATCGCCCTGATGCTTCAGGCCAACCCGAACCTAACCTATCGCGATGTGCAGTACATCTTGACCGAAACCGCCCGGATGAACGATCCCGCCGATCCCGGCTGGACCACGAACGCCGCCGGGTTTCACGTGAATCACAAATATGGTTTCGGCGTGGTCGATGCCGCCGCGGCTGTAGCCGCTGCTCAGAGTTGGAAGAATGTAGGCCAGGAGCTGGTGCTCGACTCCGGCAACATGACCGAGGGTCGGGTCATCCCGGACAACAATCCTGCGGGGATCTCTTCGGTAGTCAGCATGGCCCCCACCATCAACCGGGTGGAATGGGCCGAGGTCACCGTCGATATTACCCATCAAAGCCCGGGAGACTTGGAGGTCGTTCTCGTATCTCCCTCGGGAACGCAGTCCGTCCTGGCGGAACCCCACGTCCACAATCCGTCCGACAACGGGATTCGCTGGACCTTTACGACCGCCAGGAACTGGGGTGAGTCTTCGGGCGGAGACTGGACCCTGATCGTCCGCGATCGGGTCTCCGGCACCATCGGTCAGTTGAATTCCTGGCGATTGGCCGTTTATGGGCAGCAAATTCCCAGCGTACCGCCGGACCTCGTGGCCGTGATACCAAATGAGGGTAGTTTGATCGAGGAGGGGACCGAGCTGAACGTCGCGCCACGCGAGCTGGTCCTGCGATTCAATGAGGGTCAGCAGCTCAACCCGAATACGCTGGGTGCCATTCAGTTCGTGAGGGCGGGTGGCGATGATTCGTTCGCCGAGGGCAATGAGGTCGCAGTGCCGATCGGTTATATCGGCATCGGCGACAAGCCAAACGAAGTGATCGTGCGCTTCGCGGAGAACCTCCCTGACGACAAGTACCATTTGATCATCAAGGGGACAGGCGCCAATCCGCTCACGAATATGGACTCGCCGCCTGTGCCCTTCCGTTTCAATCCCGATCTGGGTGTGGGTCAAGACCTGACGCTGGAATTCGATGTCAACATTGGTCCCCAGATTCTCGCCGTCGTCCCGCAGCCGGTTTATCGCGGCGACCTCCGCGTTACCGTGCCGGCCGGCAATCAGATCGCGGATGGGCAAACTTTCGTCGTCGGTGACGGGACACTCCAGGTCACTTTCGAATTCGAAAACCAAGACTTGAATAATGGCGTTCAGACCGGCCGCATAGCCGTGCCGTTCCGAAGCACAGACTCGGCTGCGACTGTCACCTCCAACGTCGCGGCGGCTATCATCGGGCAGGGGCTGAACCTCTCGGTGACCGCGGACCCGCTCAACGCCCTGATTACCCTGAGCGGCGCGGCGGCAGCCTTCGATCCGCGAACCAGCAACCTCCAGGTGCGCAGCCTCGAACAGTTGCGCAATATCATCGAAGTCTATTTCAGCAACGATCGCCTGGATAGTGACGCGGCGACCAAGCCGGACTTCTATCAATTGATCTTTACGCAAGAAACCGCGCGGCCTGACGACGACACGGTGGTTCTACCTGTTTCCGTGACCTACGATCCCGCTGCGAATAAGGTCACCCTGGATTTCGGCCAAGACTTGGCGAATTTGGGGACCGGCGCGGCTCGACTCCGAGTCGGAAGCCGTTATCAAACGGTCCAGACCTCGAATATGAACGAAGGCGCGGATGCGGGTTCTTCGTTCTATGATTCTTTGCTTGTCTCGAATCTTGGCACTGGCGGGACGCCACAAAGGGTCATCATTTCGGGGGCCATCATCCCGCAGACCTACAACTTGGAATGGCCGGGCGCCATCGACGAACCTGGACACCGAGATCTCCCGAACTATGACAGCATCCTGATTGAGGATCACTACTTAACGGGTGAGTCCTCACCGGACGGTTCGACCGACATTCCCCGCATACCGTTCTATTTCCCAACTGGCAGTTTCAACCTCATCACCGAGGCACAAAAGCAGCGCACGCGTGAAATCTTCGCCATTTATGGCCAGTATTTGGGGGTCCAGTTCTATGAGAGCGAGTCGGGTGGACTCGCTATCATCACCGGCGACTTGGCGATGATGGGGCTGCAATCGGCGCCGGGCGGTATGGGCGGCGTGGCCGGTGGCGGCGTTGCCGTCATGGACTTCGCCGAAGACTGGGGGGCCAGCGAATTCGGTGGCGGTTGGTTCCAGGTCGCCATGCACGAGATCGGACACCTGCTGGGCTACGGTCACAGCTACGATCTGTCCCCATTCGTCATCATGGGAAGTTCCGAGGATGCCACCACGGCAACAGGCGATTTTGAACCTGTCTTCCCCGGCATGGCCGACATCGTTCACGGCCGTCACATGTACCGGCCGGACAGCATGGACGTGGACATGTACCGCTTCGAACTGCAAGAGGGCGGCGTGATTAACGCCGAGGTTCTAGCCGAGCGGATGGCCAACTCGAGTATGCTGGATGCCACGATCACGCTCTATCGGCAGGTCGATACCCTTCGCAAATACGTCGTCATCGAAAATGGTGTACCGGTCGACAAAGAATACGTCGAGACCACTTACGAGGTCGTGGCGCGAAACGGCGACTTCTATAGCGAAGACTCCGCGCTCGATGTCTATCTACCGGCCGGTACGTATTTCATCGGCGTCAGCGCCTCGGGAAATACGCAATACGATCCGAGCATTGACGACTCTGGCATCGGTGGAGTGACACAGGGTGCTTACAAGCTGCGACTGAACTTCACCCCGGGCGGCGTCGATCCGAACAATCCGACGACCTTCCGCGATCCGAATCCCGCCAACCCGGCGATGCTCATCGACTCGACCGGTGTGTATCTCGATGGCGATTTGGACGGCGTTCCCGGCGGCGAGTACAACTTCTGGTTCAACGTTCAGTCGGAAACCAACACCCTCTTCGTGGACAAATCGTCCTTCAACACCTCGCCGGATGGTTCGCTCAGCAAGCCCTTCCGGACCATCTCGGGGGCCTTTGCGGCCGCTCAACCCAACCAGATCGTGCGGATTGTGGGCAACAATTTCGCCAATGACGATCCGAATACGCCCGACACGCTGCGCGACAACGTCCCGTACGAAATTGGACGGCGCCTGCTGGACAATGCCCCCTTGGCGGACGGTGTCCGTATGGAAGTGCCGCAAGGCGTGACTGTCATGGTCGATGCCGGGGCCATGATCAAGCTCTTCCGCTCCAACATCACCGTCGGCAGCCTGGCGGAAGGTATTGACCGCAGCGGCGGCGCGCTTCAGGTACTGGGCATCCCGGGGTTGCCTGTGTACTTCACCTCGTATTACGACGAATCGCTCGGCCGTGATCCAGAGCCGACCAACAACACGACTCCAGCTTCCGGCGACTGGGGTGGCATCGTATTCCGCAACGATCTCGACTATCAGTACATTCGGAACTACGATCCCGCCTCGGGCCTGTCGCCACGAGACGTGCTGGAGGATCAGGGCATCTTCCTCAATTACATCAGCAACGCCGATATCCGCTATGGCGGTGGAGAAGTCATCGTAAACGGCGTGCGGTCGATCTACAACCCGATTCACATGGTCGAGGCGCGTCCCACGATCGTTTTCAATCGTGTTACGCGCAGCGCTGATGCCGCCATGTCCGGGGACCCCAACAGCTTCGCCGACACCAAGTTCGAAAGCTGGGATCCCGCTCAACCGTACACCGTGGAATACGACCGCGTCGGTCCGGTCATCCACGGCAACTATGTCGTGGACAACACGATCAACGGTCTCTACGTCCGTATCAAGACTCCGGCGGGGGGCGCCACGAAGAAGCTGACGACCTTCGCACGCTGGGACGACTTGGACATCGTGCACTATGTTCCCGAGAACTTGGCTATTTTGGGCACGCCTGGCGGGGCCATCCAGCATGCGTCCACTGCCCCGGCCGCGACCCTGGCCGACGAGTTTCAGATTCGGGTCTCCCCGGCAAGTGTGGAATTGGACGGCCAGTACTTCGCGTTATTCGACGGCCGGACCCGCGTCGTCTTCGAGTTCGATAACGGCGACGGCATCGTTTCGGGTCGGGTCGCGGTGCCGTTCAGTTTGTCGGATTCCGCGGATCAGGTTGCGGCATCGCTGGCCGCGGCTATCAATGCGGCGGCGGTGTCCCGCAGTCTGGAAGTAGTCGCCACCGCGGCCGGCGGCAGCGTGGATCTCACGCAGCGCGGGGCGCAGTTGAAGGTCGAGGGGCTCGGAAACCTAGAATCCCGCATCGATGCCCGTTTGCAGGTAGACCCCGGCCTGATCGTCAAGTTGCAGGGTAGCCGGATCGAGACCGAGATCGGCGCGCAACTGATTGCCGAGGGCCGTCCGGGCTTCGCAGAGACCGTGCCAGGCTATAAGGTGGTCTTCACCTCCATCCTCGACAATCGTTTCGGGGCGGGGGGGACCTTCAACACGGCGCAAAACACGAGCGGCCAGCAGCCCAATAAAGGCGATTGGGGCGGCATCGGATTCGCTCCGCTCTCGGAAGGGAGTATCGATCAGGCGATCATCGCCTACGCCGGTGGACAGACCGCCATCGAGGGCGGGTTCGCCGGCTTCGATCCCGTCGAAATCCGCCAAGCCCACGTTCGCGTAGCCAATACGCGGTTCGAGCATAACGGCGCGAACAATGCGGGTGATAGGAACGGTCGCGGCTTTATCACTCCGGCTACGATCTATGTGCGGGGTGCTCAGCCCGTCATCGTCAACAATCGTTTCGTGGATAACGACGGGCACATCGTCTCCGCGGACATCAATGCGCTGAACGCTTGGGAGGTGCCAGACTGGGGGCGAAGCACCGGGGAAATCGATCGCTTCTCGCAATTCGACGCCAACCACGGGCCGTTGGTCGCGCTCAACCGCATGACCGACAACCAATTCAACGCCATGGAAGTTCGCAAATGGGAGCTTACAACCCAGGGCATTTGGGATGATACAGACATCGTCCACGCGGTGTACGGCGAGATCGTGGTCGGCAATTATCACCACGAAGGTGGCCTGCGATTGCAGAGTTCCCCGACGCAAAGCCTGGTGATCAAGCTGTGGGGGCAAGATGCGGGCTTCACGGCCTCCGGTCGGCCGTTGGAGTATGACGATCGCATCGGGGGGATCATCCATGTGGTGGGCCAGCCCGGTTATCCCGTGGTCCTCACCTCACTGGCCGACGACACGGTCGGAGCCGGGCTCGATACCTTTGGCAACCCCCAGTACGACAGCAACGGTGACGGCACGAGTAGCGCCGCGCCGGGACAGTGGCGGAGCGTGCGATTCGACCGCTACAGTCACGATCGCAATCTGGCGACGATCATCGAGCGCGAAACGGCCACCAGTAGCGTCATCGATTTGAATGCCTACCCGCAATCCGCTCAATCCATCGGTCAACTGGCACCGAACGAAAAAGCGGGGGACGACAACCTCCGTTTGGGATTCGATATCCACGGGTCCGTGCGTTACGACGAACGGACCGATTCGGACGTGTACAGCTTCGACGCCGCAGCCGGCACCGAAATCTGGATCGACGTTGACCGCACCACGTTCGCCCTGGACAGCATCATCGAGTTGATCGACGCGGACGGCAACGTCCTGGCCCGCAGCGACAATTCGCTGACCGAGACCCCGCAAGGATCCACGACCACGCTCGCGTACCCGATGAATCGTGATCCTTGGATCCGCTCGACCTCCAGTGGCGCCGGCGAGCAGGGCGACTTCTACAGCATCAACCCGCGCGATGCGGGCATGCGGTTGGTTCTGCCTGGCCCGGCGGGTGAAGTCCACACCTATTACGTCCGCGTGCGAAGCGTCATCGCTATTTCGGAAATCCCGGCCGGCAATGCGGTTGCGGACGGGGCACAGTTCATCGTCTCCGACGACTTCCAGAGCATCGTCTTCGAGTTCGATAAGGACGGAACGCTCAGCGATCCCTCCGCGGTCTCCGTCTCGATCAACGATGCCATGAGCGCCGATCAGGTGGCCAACGCAATCACGGCCGCCATCCAGGCGCAGAAGACGGCTCGGAACTTCGAACTCTCGGCTCGATACGCCAACGGCAAGATTTTCCTGGATGGCGTCCACGCGCGGTTCAATCCACTGACTTCGCCGTTACGCTTGTTGGCCAACACGGCCGGCAACTACCAAGTGCAAATCCGGCTCCGCGAAATGCAGGAAGTGGCGGGATCGACGGTCAAGTACGCCGATGTCCGCTATGCCACCAACGGCATCGAAGTGCTGGGCTTCCCGCAGCATCACCCGCTGTTGGGCGAATCCGCCGAGACCACGGCCAACAACGACGCTTTCGGCAATGCGCAACCGCTTGGCAATTTGCTCCGGATGGATCGCAACGCCATCTCCGTAGCCGGCTACTTGAGCGGCCGGACGGATGTCGATTGGTACAGCTTCCAGGTCGACCTTCAGGGCATCCAATCCATTGGCGGCCTAAATGACTTGGGGAGCATCTTTTCTACCATCTTCGACATCGACTACGCGGATGGTATGGGGCGGCCAGACCTGGCCATCTGGGTCTTCGACAGCCAGGGACGACTGATCCTCCGCAGCAATGACTCCAATATCGCCGACGATATGGCCTTGGTGGTGGGGAACGCCATCGAGGATTTGAACCGTGGGTCGGTGTGGCCTCGTGACCCGTACATCGGCCCGGCGTACCTGCCGGAAGGCACCAATACTACCTATTACGTGGCCGTGACTTCCGCCCTGGCGACGCCCCAGGTTTTGTCTTCTGTGATCGGCGGTACGTGGAGCGCGGATTCCACCGCCAACCCCCTGGTCCGTATCGAGCCGGTCAACTCCGTGGCGCGGATCGTGGAAGAGCACATCGATCGGGGTGCCGCATCCGGCGTGGCTGCCGAACAGAGGCTCAGCCTCGTGCCCGACGAGTTCAAGCTGGGCGACGTAACCTTTTATACCCTCACCGGGAGCGACCTATTCACGGTCGATCCATTCACGGGCCAGAGCGAAACCGACGTGACCGATTGGTCGGATTCCGATCTGCCCGGTAGCCCGAATATCTCCTACCACGACATCGCCATGCGGAACGATGGGCGACTGATGACCGTCAGCCAAGGCCCGGGCCCGGACTTCAATCCCCACTATCGCGAGTTCGATACCGGCAACGCGAATAATCTCCTCGTGGATGTCGACACCGGAATCAACATCATTCGGCGGGATCCGAACAATCTAAACAATCTGCAAAACGATCCGTTTAACAGCCTGCGCGTAGAGGCCATGGTGCACAACCCGGCCAATACGGGTGATCTGGGGCGGCAGGTGATGATCGTAGGGAACGTGCCCAATCCCGATCTGGGAACTAATTCAGGCATCACCTCTGGAAACAACTTGGTGTGGATTTTGTCCCCCTCGGGCACGGCCATTAACCACCCGAAGATCAACGATGGGACATTTGCAAGTGGTGATCGCC
Source organism: Blastopirellula marina (assembly GCA_020721965.1). Classification (GTDB taxonomy): domain Bacteria; phylum Planctomycetota; class Planctomycetia; order Pirellulales; family Thermoguttaceae; genus Thermogutta. The sequence continues at coordinate 35,834 of DYLS01000018.1, forward strand.
TCTTTAGCAACATCGTTCCAGTTGGGCAGTTGTTCACCGCACCTACACTGATTGCCAATCCTGCGTCGCAAACCGAGCCGATCTATTCATTCGGAAATGTGGTGCAACCTCGCGATTTTGCGGATGGCGACTGGTTTGCGGTGACCAGCGCCGGCGGGACGACAAAGGAGTTCGAATTCGATCTGGGTCTCGACGTCCACATGGATCCCCAGGGTGCGGCTGCCTTCCGCGATGGCCAAACATTTAGCCTTCGCAATGTCAACAACGGAGTGACCTACACCTTCGAGTTTGATAGCGGGCCGGTAATTGTCCTGCCGGCATCCGCGACAGCCTCACTGGACGGTGTAAGGGTTAGCGTCTCCGGAACGGCTCCCGGCGGTGGAAGTGCGACCGTCACCTTCGAATTCGACAATGACAACAATTTGACCAATAGCGCGAACGTCCGCGTCGGCTTCAATAATGGTGACTCTGGTGCCGTCCTGGCCAATGCACTAGTCAGTGCCATCAACGCCCAGGGCGCGTTTACGGTCGTGGCAATCGCGAACAACAACCGCGTGACGTTGGTCAACGACTCCACGGCGGCCGCCCCGGTTTCCAGCGACCCCAGCCAGGTAGCCATTGAAGGCGCGCACGGAGTGGGTTTCGGACGTGTCCCGGTGTCATTCGAAGAAAACTGGACATCGCTGCAGTTGGGACAACAAATCGAGACGATCGTCGATGCCAGCCAAGTAGGCGTGTTCCCCGCGGGTGATCGCATCGATCCGAGTTATGCCTTGCGCACTACGACGACATCCAACCCCAATAGCCCTGGCGATCGTCTCACGTTCTCGAACGCGGATTCCTTCAGCAGTACGGCACCGCTGACTCTGATAGCAGGGACATGGGGTGTCTCCGCGGGGCGTGAACGCGTTGTGATCGGCGCCGGCTTCACGCCGCAGGAGGTTGCCCAAGCGATGGCGCAGGCCATCAATAGTGCGGCGTATGGCGTCACCGCTAACGTGGCTGGGGCTACGGTCGCCTTGACCGGCGTGAATACGACCAATCCCGTAGATATCCAAAACGCTCCCCAGCTCGATTTCGCTGGCGCGGGGGCTGGCGGTTCCATCACCGGATTGGCTTACGTCGGCAACACGCTTTACGCCGTGTCGGACTCCGGCGGACTGTATTTCATCGACAACATCTCGGCATACGCACAGGGAGGCTCATGGGGCTTCTGGCCGGTGGATCCTCAAAGTGGCCCGCGATACTTCACCCGCGTGCCTGGTGCGGGGCCGCAACTGCACTACATCGGGCAGGTCGTCAACCCAGCGACGGGCCAACCCATCCACTTCTCCGGCCTGGCCGTAGGTCCCCAGAATGCAGAGGCAGGCAAGTATGCCCAGACGCTATTCGCCTCCGATACCACAGGGAATGTGTACGCCTTTACCACGACGGGTACCTTGCTTGGCGTCTTCCAGGACGGCGCAACCAGCATCAATCCAGACTCGGTGGGCAATATTTACGGCATCGACTTCTCCCCCGTCGACTACAATCTGTGGCACGGGACCACTCGGCGCCGTGACGATCAGGGACATGGCCTTTATCAGACCTACGACGATACACGTGTGCCGGCAGAGGGGTACAATTCCTTGTTCGAGGGAAATGCGAGCTACTACTTTGGCTTGGACGATCCCAACGACGGCGATCCCAATCAATCGCAACCGGGCGCGGTCAATTTCACGACCGATCAGAATAGCGACGGTAGCCGTCTGCTCACCTACGATCTTCCCGGCGGCGCTCACGGCAGCTTGACCAGCGGCACCTTCAGCCTGGCCGGGTACAGTGCGGACGACAAGCCTACCATGTACTTCAATTACTTCGCGGAAACAGAAGACAGCAACGATTTCGATGGTGCCCGGGTCTTCATCTCCAACGACGGAGCAAATTGGACGCTATTGGCCACCAACACGGACCTCAACGATGCGAATCTTATCGCTCCGAGTCGCGATCAAGGTCCGTACGGCGGGTACATCCGAGAAGTCATCGACCTGGGAGGAAATTGGCGGCAGGCTCGGCTGGACCTGAGCCAATTTGCTGGTTTGGACAACCTGCGCGTCCGTTTCGATTTCAGCACGGCCAGCGACATGGACGTCGGCAATGTTACGACGGCTGGCGAGTATCTCACCGCCCCTGCCGCCGCCAAGATGCACGACGGCGACACCTTTGTCGTCGATGGCACCACGTTTGAAATCGACATGGGCTACGCTCTGTGGCTCCCCAACGCGGCCGGTGTACGGATCGCGGATGGTGAAACCATCAGCCTTGGCGACGGCTCCACCACCCAGACGTTGGAATTCGACAAAGACGGCACCGTTCTGCCCGGCAACGTGGCCGTGCCCATCAACGACGCGATGACCGCCAGGCAAGTGGCGGACGCTGTGGCCGGGGTTGTCAATGGTCTGGGAATGAACCTCAGCGCCTTCGTTCCCGATGACGCCTTCTTCGCCGGCGGCAATGGTAACCGGGTCTTTCTGATCGGCGCCCAGTCGGTCACGGTGGGCGCGGCCCAAATCCTGTTAGAAGGGAGTGCCCCCGGGCAGGTCACCGCGGGCAATGTACCGGTGTACCTGCGGCCGGATCTGACGCAACGGGAGGTCTCCCTCCTCATCACGGATGCTGTGAATCGCCAATTTCGCGGTACGCCGAACGCGATCACCGTTCCAAACAACGCCACCGCTGCGAATCTGGATCAAACGGCGGTAACCATCACGACCCTTGACGCTCGCAATGTGCCAACTTACAGCTTGTTGGCTTTCACGACATCGCTCCCTTGGCCGATGATAGTCGATCCCAACAGTCTGCCCGTCACCATCCCGCCGCAAATTCGCGCCGAACACGCGGTTCTCGTAGGCTTGCAGGGCGCAACCACACCGCAAGCCATCGCAAGCCGGATCGCGAATGCCTTGCTTTTGTTGAACACGAGCGCTGGGCTGCAAATCTCGGCGACGACGGTAAATCAAACCGTGCAGCTCGCCGGGCCGCAAGCCGCCTTGGACGTCATCCTGGCCGTACTGCTGAACAGCCCGCTTAAGGCCTCCGACCTCAACCAGACCACGATCAAGCTGGATGAGCTGCTCGATCCCAACGAGCAGACCGAACCGCTGATGCGCGTCTTTGGTCATTCTGTAGCGGACCCTGGCCCGCTCGCGTGGAGTGCCGAATTGCAGGGGGATTCCACATCGAAAAACTATGGCATCACAGCCCGTGGCAACAATCGTTTCTACGACTTCCGTCGCGGACAGAAAAACAATTTCGAGGGCTTCTACATCGACGACATTATCGTCGGTTTCGCCGAGCGAGGTGAGATGATCACCAACGCACCCGCTGGGAATAGCGCATTCGATTTCATGCGGGCGTCTCTCATCGACGAACCCGTAGTGGTCACCGGCAGCTATCAGCTTGAAATTCGCCGCGGCGATGAGTTCGGCACGCTGGTCCTCGATCCCTACCGTGTCGTCCCACTCGCGGCGCAAGCCAATACCAATGACCGCTGGACGACGGGCTACACCCTCCAGTTCCCTGCGGCCTCGAATATAGGGCACGGGGACCGATTCTGGATCGACGACGGTGTGCATCAACAAACCTTCGTGTTCCTGGATAGCGCGTTGGGAACGAGCGTGCCTTTGACGCCCCCCTTGAACGGCAGTGAGCTCCCCGTTTACTTCGAGGCGGGGTGGAACGCCGGGGAAATCGCGCATGCAGTGGCGGCAGCCGTCAATGCCGCGCGCGACGCTGGGCGGCTACTCGTCTCCGCGGCTTCCATCTCCACCAGCGAGCGCGTCGACCTCTGGGGCGTGACTTTCGTCGGAGGCAATATCGGTGGATTCTCGCCTCAACCGCTGGCGCATACCTCGTACGGCATCGTAGAAGGAACCGGCCTGCCGAATGAGACGGTGAAGTTTTCGAATTTCGCAGGCAACCCGGTGATCGGCGACCGGAACGCATTCCGCGAGAAGGGCCAGATCATCGTGGATAACACCTCCGTGTTCCGTGCGTCGGAGTACGGAATCCGCGTCGAGCCGGCCGCGCGTGAACCCGGTTCCAGCGCGCCGCACCCGGCATCCGGCCGCACGATGAACGCCCCCAATCAATTGGTGGCAGGAGTTACACTCCAAAACAACTTGGTCGCATTCAATACCCAAGGCGGTATCCGGATCAGCGGCGAAGTGGGACAGCCCACCGGCGCCATCCCATTCGTTCGCGCCGTAAACAATACCGTTTACGGGGGTGTATCGCCTACCGGAGTGGGTATCGAGGTTGTGAACAGCGCCGGCCCCACGATTCTTAACAACGTGGTGGCCAATCTCAATACCGGCATTCTGGTCGATGCCAGCTCCAATCCCAACACGGTATTGGGTGGGAATGCCTACCAGGGCAACAACGTCAACGTGCAGGGCCGCGGTCTCGGCAGCTTCGACCGGGTATTGGCTGCCGGCGCTCCGTTGTTCGTCGATCCGGCCAACTACAACTTCATACCGGATCATGGCTCCGAGATCATCGACAGCTCGATCGATGCGTTGCAAGAGCGATTCGGATACTACAACTCGGTACTGCAACCGGTGGGTATCGCGGCATCGCCGATCATCGCGCCGGAGACGGACTTGTACGGCCAATTGCGGAAGGACGATCCGGCCGTCAACCCGCCGCCGGGTGGCGGACTCAGCGTTTTCAAGGATCGCGGCGCCGTGGATCGTGTGGACTTCCGCGGCCCGACCAGCGGTTTGATCGAACCGCTGGACAATGATGGAGCGGGCGTGGATCGCGACCCCCGCCTGAACGACGTGTTTGTCGCCGGGCAGCGAGTCTTCCGTTTCGCGGTCAAGCTGTCGGATACGGACGGTGTGGGAATCAATGACCGGACGGTGACGCCCGATACCGTCTCCCTCTACCGCGGCAACGTCCTACTGGAGGAGGGGAAGGACTACTTCTTCCAATACCAGCCGGTGGACGACATCATCTATTTGGTGCCCGCCCCGGGGGTCTGGTCGATCGGGCACATCTACAACATCGTGTTGGACAATCAGGCGATCCGAGACCTGGCCAATAACCCGCTGCAAGCCAATCGCGGCAACGGCAGGACGTCTTTCACGGTCAATGTCGCGGGCATCGACTTCGGCGACGCGCCAGATGGGCCGTATCCCACAACGCTGAAAAACAACGGTGCCAGCCACATCATCGTCCCCGATCTTTACCTCGGGAGTGGGGTGAGCAGCGAGGCAGATGCCCGCACCAATGCCACGGCGACCGGCGATACCTTCGACGACGGCATCCTGTTCGACGCCGGATTGCTGATCGGCGGTGGAACGCAGATTCGCGCCATCGCTTCGGCCGAGGGCTACCTCGATGCCTGGATCGACCTGAACATCGACGGCGATTGGGATGACGCGGGCGAAAAGGTCTTCGATTCCGTCTTGGTTCAGCCGGGCGAGAACCTGTTGACGATGACTCTCCCGGCGGGCTTGACTCCCGGTCAAACGTTCGCTCGCTTCCGCTTGAGCAGTAGCGGCGGCTTGGCGTCCACCGGCGTGGCGCAGGATGGCGAGGTGGAAGACTATCTCGTCGAGATGGTGCCCTTCCACGAAGACTTTGGGGACGCACCCGATTCCTACGGCACGTCACGCGGTGGAGACGGGGCAAGACACCGCTTGGGTTCCGGCTTGTACTTGGGAGACGCGGTGGACGCCGATCTGAACGGCAAGCCGACCGTCTTGGCCGACGGCGATGATAGGACCGGCATCGACGATGAAGATGGCGTGTTGTTCTTGGACGCGCTCGTGCCCAGTAGTCCCGTCGAGGTTGTGGTCACCGTGTCTCAGCCCAACGCTTACCTGCAAGGCTGGGTCGACTTCAATCGTGACGGGGACTTCACGGACGTCGGCGAGCAAGTCCTCGTGGATCAATTGTTGCCCACGGCCGGTACGCACAACGTGTTCTTCACGGTTCCGAGCGATGCCCTCTTGGGGACCACGTATAGCCGATTCCGGATCAGCACTCAGGCCGGCATCGGTCCCACAGGCTCCGCCATCGACGGCGAGGTCGAGGATTACCGGACGGCCGTTGTGGACGCCCCTCTCGATTTCGGGGACGCGCCCGCGCCGTATCCCACCCTGGCCGCAGACGGCGGCGCCCATCACCGCGTGGTCCGCGGCTTCCACCTTGGCCAGGCCGCCGATTACGAGCTGGACGGGCAACCCAACGCCACGGCCACGGGCGACGATGATGCCGATCAGCCGGACGAGGATGGCGTGACCTTCAACACGCCGTTGCTGACGGGCGAGTTGGCAACCGTCACGGTCAACGCCTCGCAATCCGGTGGTTTCCTCAACGCCTGGATCGACTTTAATGCAGACGGGGATTGGAATGACCCCGGCGAGCAGGTCTTCGCGGATAAACCGCTTGTGGCAGGCGACAATGTGCTGCAATTCCGTGTCCCGCGGGAACTGGTGTCCACGGATACGTTTGCCCGATTCCGTTTCAGCCACACCCCAGGCCTGCTGCCGTACACGCCTTCGGGGTCGTCCGTCCTCCCCGATGGGGAAGTCGAGGACTACTTGGTCCGGGTGATCGCGGGGACATCCACGATCAGCGGCTACAAATTCAACGATCTCAACGCGAACGGCATCTGGGACCACCAGCCCAGCGATCAAATCCCGACTGTAACCATTTTGCCGCCAGGGGCAGGCACGATCGTCATCCCCGCTGGTGACGAGATGGTCAGCGGCGCCACACCGTTGGGATTCGATTTCGAGTTCTTCGGCAAAGCCTACAACCAGATTTACGTCTCCACGAACGGCATCGTCACGTTTGCCAATCCGGTGAGCGCCTTCTCGGCCTCCGGGTTCCCGCAAGGAGAGCCGATGCTGGCGCCGTTCTGGGCGGATGTCGATACTCGAGGTGTCGGGCAGATTCGGATGCAGCAGGGTACAAGCTCCCGCGGCAACTCTGTCGTCCAAATCGACTGGATCAATGTCGGCTATTACAACCAGCACAACGACAAGCGGAACACGTTCTCGCTGTACATCGAGGACGATCCCGGCGGCGACATCGTGGCCTTCTATTACCACAACATGGAGTGGACGACGGGCGACGGTTTCGGGGTCAATGGTTTCGGGTCGCCTGGAGCCCAGATCGGATACGACGCCGGCGACGGCATCAACTATCTGAGCGTCGCCAGGCCCGCCACTTCAGCAGACCTCACGGACTTGCTCGCTCAGCGGCAATATGCCTTCCGCTTCGACCCCAACACAGGACGGCCGTTTGGCGTGGAACCTGGCCTGCCGGGCGTCCAGGTCTATGTGGACTTGAATAACAACGGTAGCCTCGATCCGTTTGAACCGGTCGACGTCACCCAATTGGATGACCCATCCACGCCCACGGTGGACGAAACGGGTTTTTATCAGTTCACGGGACTGTTTGCCGGGTCTTATACGGTCCGCGAAATCGTCCCCAATGACTGGATGCAGACCTATCCTACCACGGGCGTGGTACTACCCGACGGACAGACGCGCCATTTGCGTCTGCCGACGGGGGCGTCCATCACGGATGGGCAGACGTTCTCCATCTCCAACGGCACCACTCTCGTCACCTTCGAGTTTGACGCCAACAGCACCGTTACCGCGGGAAATCGGCGGGTGCCCTTCAACTCCACGGATACGGCAACGGTCGTGGCGGCGTCCGTCATGAACGCGATCAACGCCGTGGCCGGCTTCGGTATCACGGCAACAGCCGAGGCCGACGTCGTCCATCTGGCTGGCACAACCGTGGTCTTCGACCCGCTCACCAGCCCCGTCGTGGACACCACCACGCGAAGCAACAGCGATGGTTCCTACAGCGTCACGCTGGCGACGGACGAGGACCTTACCGATGTGAACTTCGGCAATTACAAACTGGCAAACGTTGTGATCGATGACGTGGCCGTGGCCGAGGGGAACAGCGGGCGGACCCGAGTGGCCGTCACGGTGGAAGTCTCCGACTCGTTCGGCGCGCCCATCGCGTTCCAATATCAAACCGCGGATGGCACAGCGACGGTCCCCGACAACGACTACCTCCCGGCCTCCGGACAGTTCGTCTTCACGCCGCAGGGTATTCCCACACCCACCTGGAAAACGGAACTGCTGACGCTCAATTCGGTCAACGATTACGACTTCAGTGTCTGGCAAGACCGGGTGGTCTGGGAGACGTTCGACGGGCAGGATTGGGAGGTCTATCTCTTCGACGGCAATGCCACACGGCGATTGACCAACAACACCACCGATGATCGCTTCGCGGCGATCCATGGCCGGTATGTCGTTTGGTCGGGCTTCGATGGCAACGACTATGAGATCTATCTCTACGACATCGACACCGACACGACTCGTAAACTCACCGACAATGATTTCGACGACAAGGATCCGCAAACCTCGGATGAGTTGATTGCTTGGTGGGGCACGCCCAGCGACACACAACAGATATTCGCCTACGACATCGCGGGCGGTGGCGATCCTATCAACATTTCAAACAACGCCTTCGACAACTACTTGCCAGTGGTGTCCGGTCGCAACGTGGCCTGGTATGCCTTCGACGGCTTCGACCATGAAATTTACGTCAATGCCTACGGGACGACGCGCCGCGTGACGAACAACACGTTGGACGATCGCTTCCCGCGAATCGACGGCAACAACGTCGTCTGGCAGCAGCACGACGGCGACGATTGGGAGATCGCGCTGTACGACATCGCCACGAGCACCACGACTTTGCTTACCTCCAACTCGCGGGATGACTCGCACCCGGACATCTCCGGCAACAATGTGGTCTGGGAAGGCGACGATGGCGTGGATCTCGAGATTTACTTCATCAATCTGAATCTCGGAACGCCGTCGCTGCGCAAGGTAAGCGACAATTCCGTCCCGGACGAGCTGCCGCGCGTTCACGGCGACCAATTGGTATGGCACTCGTTTGTCAACGGCAATTGGGAGGTATATCACACTGATTTGAGCACTGTCGGAATCCCGCGGAATATCTCCAACAACGCGGGCTACGACTGGTATCCGGAGATCAGTGACGAACTGGCCGTCTGGCGCCGATTCGAAGGTGGAAACTACGAAATCGTCGTCGCGCGGCAGCAGCCCGCAACGGCCAAGGCCACGATCGAATTGGAAATCGTTGGCGATACCCGGATCGAGCCGGACGAGAATTTCTACCTCAACATCAGCAGCCCGCAGCTTGCCGTCATCGACGACCCGCAAGCTCAAATCTGGATTCTCAACGACGATGGGAACTTGGATTACGGCGATGCACCGAGTCCATATCCCACCTTGTTGGCGGACAACGGTGCCCGGCACCTCGTCGGTTCGCTGCGGCTAGGGACCCGACTCGATGCCGAAGGAAACGGTCGTCCAAGCGTGGCCGCCGATGGAGATGACACCTTCATCTCGGATGACGAGGAGGGAGTGGTATTCGGCTCGCAGCTCTTGCTTGGCGGCACGGCGACCATCGACGTGACCGCTTCCGCGACAGGCAAGTTGGATGCCTGGATCGATTTCAATCAGGACGGGGACTGGGACGACGCTGGCGAGCGCATTTTCAGCGGTCGCGCCCTGGCAGCCGGGGTGAACACCCTCACCTTCGATATCCCCTCTGACGCCCGAATCGGTGATACATATACCAGGTTCCGTCTCAGCTCTCAGGGCGTGGATGCCCCCACGGGCTACGCACCTGACGGCGAAGTCGAGGACTACCGCGTCACGCTAGCCGCCTCGACCGCTCAAGTCGTTCGACAAGGTGGGACCGTCTTCATCATCGGCGGTAGCGGCGAGGATCAGGTCAGCATCAGCACGGCTGGCACAGTGCACACCGTCATCGTGAATGGCACATCTTACAACTACGCGACAGCGGACGTGAATGAGATCCGCTTCGACGGAGCCGGCGGCCGCGATACCGTCACGTTCAGCGGTACTCCCGCGGATGAGCTATTCCGACTGCAACCCACGGCAGGCACGCTGACGCGATCCGGCTTCATGGCCCTGGCCGAGAACGTGGAAAGATTCATCGCCTTCGGAAACGGTGGCGCCGACGCGGCCCAGTTGTACGACAGCCTGGGCGACGACTACCTGGAAATCCGACCGGGACGTGCCACCATGACTGGGCCGGGGTATTCGTACGAGGTCAATAGCGTGGACTTTGTCCACGGCTATGCCTCGGCAGGCAACGACCGAGCCGATCTGTACGACACGGCAGGCGACGACACCTTCACGGGCGATGGCCACCAGGCGCGACTCGCCGGAACGGGTTACCTGGCTCGTGCCAAGCAGTTTGACGCAGTTCAGGCATTCTCCTCGGGGGCTGGCGCCGACACGGTCACCATCTCCGGCGATTCCGGTGATGACATGATCCGCACCACGCCGACCTCGGCCGAGGTAAGCAATCCTCGCTTCCAGATATCAGCCTACTCCTTCGATCAGGTTACCATCGAAGGGAATGGCGGCAACGACGTTGCCCAACTCTACGATTCGGCGGGTAACGATTGGTTCATCGCTCGTCCCGGACAGAGCACCTTGACAGGTCCGAATTACGCTGTGACGGTCAACAATGTGGGTACCGTCCACGCATACGCCAGCGTCGGATTGGACGTGGCACAAGTGTACGACACGGCGGGCGACGACACCTTCGTCATGACGCCGGACTATGTCCGCGCTATGGGTACCGGCTACATGGCCCGGGCCAAGGCATTTGACTACGTCCATGCGTATTCGCTCGGAGAATTCGACACGGCCAAGATGTACGGCTCCGCGGGAAACGACGACCTGATCGCTACCACCGAATACTCGCGTTTGAAGGGAACCGGCTACTACATGCGAGCCAAATTCTTCGAGCGTGTGGAGGTGCGGGGTGGCAACGGAAACGATACCGCAAATGTGTACGACTCGCCGGGAATCGACCATCTCCAGGCCTCGCCGGATGAGTTGCTACTGCAAAACTCCGCCCTGCCCTATTACGTGTGGTTGACGGAGTTCGAGAAGGTCAAGGCTCGGGCGAACAGCCCCTACAACACCAAGCACGTGGAAGGCGTTGTGGATTACCTCATCGCGAAAGGATCCTGGACCGACATCTGATCGCAAACCGCGATCGCCCGCCGACGGGGAATGGTCCGAACGCCGGCGCGAATAAAACGCAGGGATTCGTTTGCTGCGGCAGACGAATCCCTGCTTTCTTCTTCCACCGGGCGAGAAGGTCTCGGGAATTCATTGCCAAACGAGTGATTTGCTGCCGCGAAGAAGCTTCGTTACAAAGGCGGCGGGATCCGATCACTCGGGCGAAAGAGGGGGCCGCAAACCATCATCACGCCGCAGCATGGGCCGGATCTCCTCCACGAAGTCCTCCGCATCTTCGAAACGACGATACACGCTGGCAAATCGCACGTACGCCACCTGGTCCAATCCGCGCAAGAGTTGCATTGCCAATTCGCCGATGTGGCGGCTCTCGACTTCGCATTCGAAGTCGGCCTCGATCTCTTGTTCGATGCGGTTAACGATTTGCTCCAGGTCGACGTCGCTCACGGGCCGCTTCCAGCAAGCCTTTTCCAGGCCCAACTTGAGCTTGTTTCGGTCAAAGGGCACCCTCGTCCCATCGCGTTTGACCACTTTCATGGGCCGCCGCTCCAAGCGTTCGTAGGTGGTGAAACGCCGTCCACAGACGTTGCACTCCCGACGTCGGCGGATCGCCTCGCCGTCCTCTACGACCCGGCTGTCGATCACGTGGTCATTGTCATGCTTACAGTAGGGACATCTCATGGGCTGGGCCCTCCGTGTCAGCGAATCCGCTGTTCTATTGAAGCAAGGCCGCTCTTCCGCTTATCTCTTAGTATGCCGTGATCATCCGCTTTCCGCCTAGTGGTGGGAATCACAAGCGGTCCTCGCCTTCGGATGCCGGGGTTCCATCCGGGCGGCATTCGGTAACCAAACGCGGCCAGGGCAGTGCGGACCACTCCTGTTTCGTGAGGCAACCTCGCCCCTTCGCTGAATCGCGTGCGAGCATCATTTCCTCCCCTCGCCTGATGCAGTCATCGACATGCTCCAACAGGTCCTCGCAATCGACTCCGCAATACCGCGACGGCAGGCCCGCACAATGCCCCTTGGCGCGTTCCGCCAGCATCCAGGCGCCGCGCAGGTTGCCGCGACTGAGATGATGCAGGGCCACTGCGACCTGGATCAAGCCCTGCAAGAATTCTCGCAGCGGTCCGTCCGCCCCTCGCCAAACACATTCCCAGATCTCGTGAGCCTCAAAGAAATCGCGGCGGTTGAAAGCGTCCGCGCCAGATGCGAACCCTTTTTGTTGCTCCTGATTCATGGCAAGGGCTTTCTTCCGATAGGTCAACACGTCACCCCGTCCTGAACGATCCCTCGGTGTATCGTGCGATTCTCCGCGTCGGCTACGTCCTGTCAGCAATCCTATTCACCGCAACCCCACACGCCAAGCCCAGAACAGGCTCCCGGCCACCCGGATGATTGCCGATGGAGCTGGGGCAGTGGCCGATGAATAGCCAGCCAGTCCTATTGCTGGGATGGTCGACCGCGGATCCATTCCGCGCACAATGGCCTCATGGCCCCAAACGCCCCGGCAGGATAGCATGATTCATATTGGTCCACTGTTTCCACCGGGAACAGTGCATCAAGACGAGATGGTATGAATTGAGTCCCGCTGCCAGGGAGCTCCGGGAAAGTGGAGTCTCCTGGAGTTCTCCTGGAGTAGACAGATCACGGGCTATATTGTGCGGTTGAGGTGTTGACCTCGCAGAGGATGTGCCCATGAGAGACATGTCTCGCAGTACTGGCAAATCCGATAGCTTGCAAAACCGTCTTGTCCATGAGTTGGTCGCGCTGCTTGCTCTGGTTTTCGGAGTCGTTTGTGCCAGCAGCGCTTCCGAAAACTCAAAAGACGTTCCCATGACGCAGCGTATCGTACTAACGCCGTCCATGCTCGGGGTGGAGAGTGAGGCGGCGGGAAACGTCACGGTCTTGGTAGACGAGCAAAGCTTGGTGGACGATCCCCCAGTCGCCGGTAAGCCTTCGAAGGGGTGGGATTTCGACTACCGTAACATCAAAACCTTGCCGCATCGCGTGGTGATCGATCTGGGACAAGAGCGTCCCGTGGCCCGTTTCTGATTTTTCGATACGTACAACATTGGGCGTTTGCAATTGGAAGTGGGAGAACCGGGGAAATGGGAGGAGGTCGCGGTCATACGAACCGAGCCATTTCAAAAATGGGTGGCCATTCCCGTTGATCGTACGTGCCGTTACCTGCGGTTATCGCGGCTGGACGCCAGCGCGAACATCGCCGAGATCGCGATTGACGAATACACAGCGGCGGGGTTGACCGAGCTGGAGGCTCGGCGGGAGGCGGCACGACGTCGGGAAGCCGCCCTCCGCGCGGCCCGGGAAGAGGCCGGGCGACGGCCCCAAATCGACCTCGGACCGCCCTTTGGCGAACTGACTCTAGTCGACGAAATTGACTGCGGCGCTACTGCGCCAAGTCACGACTTTAGGGAAGACCCGCCTGGCGTCTCCGAGGTGCGTCCCATTCTTGGGCGTGCGTGTCGCGTACTGCGTCCCCTTCCCGATCAGGCAGGTTATATCGCATACCGGGTGGGTCGGTTCAAGCTCCTGCAACCCGGCGTGACTTATCTGCTGGTCATCGACTTTCCCGAAGACGCGCCGCGGCATTGGATCGTGATCCATGGGGGATGCGAGACACGAACCGGTTTTCACACCGGCCCTACGCTGCCCGACGCGCTACATGCAAAATACGTCGATTCTTTGCCGGAGTCCGTCCGCTTTCCGCTTTCCGCGGAATACCGTCAATGGAAGATGCTTTTTCGTCTGCACGACCGCTTTCCTGAATGGGGCACGCCACGCGGTGAATCGCCGAGGCCGCTCCTCCCTGAAGACGGCTTCCCTCTCATTATCGGCCAATTTTCGGCGCCCAACGTCCCGTTGTCGGCCGGAGCAGCCGTCAGCCGGATCCGGTTGTTCGAGGTACCGGACGAGGCAGGGCTGGAGTGCTCCCTCCGTCTCCCTCCGGATCCCTTACCGCGGCGGCACATTTTCTGGCGAGAGGAGATGGCCGACGGCGTGATAGCGTCGCGTGTGGAAGAAAACCGTGGGCTTCGCGATCCCTTGGACTGGTACCGCTTCAAATTGTCCACCATGAAGTTCCTCGGAATATCCACGTATTGCAAGGATCTGCTCGAATTCGGAGCTTGCCAAGGTTGGGATCCGACGCCCTACGGTGGCAACCGTTGGGTCCATTTCGACAGCTTCCACAAGGATCTCTGGAATCAGATTGTGGAGATGATGGAGCAAGCAGGAAAGGAAGTGTTGCCGTACTACGAATACGCGGGCAGCAAAGGCGATCAGGGGCTAGGCTATCAGCGCCGCGCGAAGCCGTTGACCAGGGACGACGCGTACACCCACATCTCCTGGGTAGAGAGCGCCAATGCCGATCTCACGGACCCCGAAACCTGGGAAGATTTTCGCAAGATGCTTCAACTGACCGTGATCAGGCCCTCCGATAAAGCGCGCTTTATCGGGGTATGGCTCCGATCTCGCGGCCAACTGCCCATCGGTTTCGGTGATGCCACACGGCGCCGTTTCGCCCAGGACACTGGCCGAAGCGTCGCACCGCCTCGTGAGGAACTGCGAAACAACACCGCCCTGCTGAATGAGTACTACGATTGGTGGTTCGGAAAACGGCGCGAGTTTTTGATTCGTGTCCGCGACTACCTCCGAGCCAATAACGCCCTGCAAGACGCCGTGGTCCTCTACACTTCGATCATTGCCGAATCCGGTCCGTCGTTTCCCACGTGGGATAAAATCCTGGTGACCGACGATCCCAAGACTTGGGAAGAAATCTTCCAATCACCGCTCCATGCGCAAGATAAAAAGTGGAACATCCTATCGCCATCTGAAGTCGTCGCACGCGGCCTTTATCTGAAAGCACTGCTATCGCCGCCCTTGAATTGGGGCGGGTGGGAATGGCACCATGCTCATCCCGCGCCAGACCCCCAGCGATACACCACGACGCAGGGCGTTTTGATGACGCACGCCTTCAATCGCTTTTATACCGCCCTATCCGAGCAGACGTTCGACCGCTTCCGCGGCCCAAGCGGATTGGCCATCGTCCGTCACTATCCCTTGAATGAGGACATGATGTTCGATCCCCAGGACAAACCCAAACTGGACTATTTTACGGCGGACATCGAGCACGCAGGGCCTTTTTGCATGGCTGAGGAGGCTCTGGCCGTAGCAAACGGCGACCCCTGGTACATCGGTTATTTGACCGGCAGCTCGCTCGCCCGCGGATTCCCCGAAACCGTGCGCGCGTTCCATCAAGCTTTTTTGTCGTTACCTGCGATGCCAAGCGAGTTGGTTTCCGGTTTGACGTCTGACCGCGAGATCGTCGTGCGCCGCATCCTGGCCGGCAACTTCGGCACGTATTACGCGCTGGTCAACACGAGCTTCAGCACCAAACGCGGGGTCACGGTGCGTTTCCCCGAAGGGAACTATGAAGATGCCGTTTCGGGAAAGCCCTTCCAGGCAACATCAGCGGGGTATCGTCGCGATTTTACACCGTTTCAACTTTGGACGGCCCGCCGTCTTCCAAATGCTCCGGAGCAGGCCACCGCTCATCGCGCGGGCCTAGTCCCTGATCGAAAGCAGGCCAACGGTGTGGCGCCGTGAAACCGCTACCACGAGACGCCAATATGGGCGGGTGCAAATCGGCAAGTCAACGCAGGCCGCGACGCGAACCCATCGTGCCAGAATTCCGCCGCAATCGTCGCTAGCATCACGGGCGGTCTCGCGGTCCTGTCTTGTCCAAGCCCCCCGCGAACTGTGGGGATGCTAATCCTACAGCGCAAAGTCGGTGTGCCTGCATGATGCGCCCACCATACGTTCCAATGCGTGATTTCCCATCACCGCAAGATGTTGAGAACAACCCAGCGCTGTAGTGCTAATGGCAAGTGATTGCAAGAACATGATTTACGTCCATTGAGTACCCGGATCCCCCATCCCTCCCGTTTTCTGAGTATGAGGCGAATCGCGCAACTCATTACAGGAAAAGAACTTGCGAAAAATTGTTACCTGAATGCAGTAAGCCGCGTCAATCAACGGGAAGTCGTTACGCAGTAATGATTTACGTAAAAATACGTCCCGGGAGTTTGGGCTAGAGGGTACCATCCCCCACGAAGACCCCATCGCCGGACGCAGCGGGGAGATTATGAGAACGCGTTCTCCGGCCCCGGAAAACGGCCGGTTTGCACGTCCTCCGCGTAACGTTGAACGGCGTCCGAGATCACGGAGCGAAGGTCCGCGTACTTGCGGGAGTGTTTAGGAAGGCGTTCGTCGGGCGAGTAACCCAGCAAATCGTGAAATACCAGGATTTGTCCATCCGTATCGGCCCCCGCTCCAATTCCGATGGTCGGGATGTCCAGTCGCTGTGTGATTTCCACGGCAATGGCGGCTGGAATGCACTCGAGAACCACGGCAAATGCTCCCGCCTCTTGCACCGCATCGGCGTCGGCAAGCAGACGGTCCCGATCGCGTTCTACTCGATATCCTCCCCTCACCCGCACGCTTTGTGGTCGCAACCCCAAGTGGGCCATCACGGGGATACCGGCATCGACAAGCGCGGCGATCAATTTCGCCTGTTCACTTCCTCCCTCCAACTTGACGGCCTGTGCCGCCGTCTCCTTCAGTATCCTGCCGGCGCTTTCAATGGCCTTGCTTGCCCCCAATTGAAATGTCAGGAATGGCAGATCGACTACCACCAGGGCGTGCCGCACGGACCTGGCGACCATCTCCGCGTGATATATGACGTGATCCAGGGTAACGGGTAAGGTATTACTCCTGCCCTGGACGACCATCCCAAGGCTGTCACCTACCAGTATCCCGTCCACTCCAGCCCGATCCACGATTGCAGCCGACGGATAATCGTAGGCCGTCAGCATGATGATCTTGCGCCCGGAGTTCTTGAGCTTGGTAAATCGTGGTACCGTCAGTGGCTCCCGCTCGTCGGCCATGGCCCAATTCCGAAATGTGTTTTATCTACGTACTGAGGGCACCTCCATTCCATGGTAGATGACCATTTGGGTGCCTCGATTCCGTTCACGATAACGCTGGCCCTGCCAGGCTGGCAAGACCGCCTGAGAACCGACGCGGCTGAGCCGGTCGCACAGCGGGGCCGGGCCAATCAGAGAAATTCAACGCAACTTGCGGCATCCCCTCTTGCACATCCTACGCGAGGGAATCCCAATACCCCATCGCATGATTGTTTGCTTCGCTCAACATCTTGTGGTAATAGAACATATCACCTCGCAAGAGATGCTGCGCGCATCATGCAATCAAGCGAGCTTTGCGTTGTAGGGCTATTCTGTGGTG
>DYLS01000123.1 GCA_020721965.1 Blastopirellula marina
GGACGCTCGACGTCGCTGCCTTTGTTTCACACGCCGATTGAGTCGCCCATTCAAGCATTGATCGATCCACCGATGCAGCCACAGATTGCATCAGCGATTCCGTCGCCGATTCAGCCACAGATTCAGTTGTCGATTCAGTTGTCGATTCAGTTGTCGATTCAGTTACCGCATAGCTACGATGGCCGCCGGCGAAGTGATGTTTGCGGCCTCAGCGGTCACACGCCGCAACGAAGCAGACCGGTGACGGCCGGGCCGACGTCGGAACTCCCCTAGCGTCAATCCGGACCGAAGGCGCCGACGGCGACCAGGAGGCGCTTTTGCGAACGCTTTTGGGAATGCTACGGCAAACCAATAGGCACAGGGTCAATATTTGATGCCGCAGGCCGCCTGAGCGCGATGGAGCACCTCTCCCGCCCTTTTTCGGGCCATGGCCGTACCGTCGCCCACGACTTCACGCACCCTCTGAGGCGTACTTTCGAGTTCCTTGCGGAACTCATAAGCCTCGGCGAAGTAGCCCAGGGCCACCTCCGCCAGCGCTTTCTTGACCTCCCCGTAACCGAATCCTCCCCGGCGATACAATGCCGCCATCTCTTCCCGGCGTTTGTCGTCCACAAACAACGAGTAGAGCTGAAAGAGGTGGTCGGACTCCGGATCCTTAGGCTCGGATACTGGACGCGAGTCGGTCTTGATCCGCATGATCGCCTTCCGCACGGAAGCCGGCTCGTCGAAGACGCCGATCGTGTTATTGTAACTCTTGGACATCTTCTCTCCGTCCGTACCCGGGACCCGGGCGGCACTCTCCATGATCTTGGCCTTGGGCATCACGAAAACGTCGCCGTACAAATGATTGAAACTCCCCGCCAGGTCGCGGCAGACCTCGATGTGCTGCACCTGGTCCTCGCCGACGGGAACCGTATCCGCATCATAGGCCAGGATGTCGGCCGCCATCAATACAGGATAGGTGAACAGACCCGCGTCGGCCGGCAATCCCCTGGCCTTCTTGTCTTTGTACGCATGACACCGCTCCAGCAGACCCATGGGGGTACGGGTCATCAGCAACCAGCAAAGCTGGGTTACCTCCGGGACGTCGGACTGCACGAACAAAGTTGCACGATCAGGGTTGATACCCAAGGCCAAGAGATCCGTGGCCGCATCCAGCGTGTATTGCCGAAGGCGCTCGGCGTCTTCAACCGTGGTCAGGGCGTGCAAATTGGCAATGAAGTAGAAGGCCGCGTCCGCCTGGTTCTGAAGCTCGACATACTGGCGGATTGCACCGAAGTAATTACCCCAATGAAAACGGCCTGTGGGTTGGATGCCGGACAGTACGATCATAACGTCAGAATTCCAAGCATGTATGTGCGAGTCGTTGACGGTTTTACCGATCCAGCCGATATTTCCCGAATAACCGCCGCTGTTGCCCAATCAGGCATTGCTTGCGTCCGCTATCGACTACACTTGGGATGCGTCTGGTCGCCATGTTCCACCGGTTCCGCGGCGAGAGAACCTCCGCAAGCAGCCTGGCCAGCCCCCTGCGGTAGCCGCAATGTTCCGACGACATCCGAGAGCCTTTCCGCCCCTACGGCCTGCAAGGCGGCAGGCAGTTGGTCGAGGATATCGATCACTGCGGTTGGACGATAGAAGGAGGCGGTACCGATTTGAACCGCGGAAGCCCCGACCACAAAAAACTCCATGCAGTCGTCCACGGAAGCGACGCCACCCACCCCAATCACCGGTATATTGACGGACTTGGCCAATTGATAAACGCACCGCAGGGCGATGGGCTTGATGGCCGGTCCGCTCAGCCCTCCCAGTACGTTGCCCAGGCGAGGCTGTCTCCCCCGCCAATCGACCGCCATGCCCAGGCAGGTGTTGATCGCGGTCAGGGCATCCGCGCCCCCCTCCTCGGCAGCCAGGCCGATCTGAGCGATATCGGTCACGTTCGGCGTCAACTTCACGAAGATCGTAAACTTGGTTCGGTCCCGAACCGCCCGGACCACGCGACGGCACATTTCGGCATCGGCGCCGAAATCCACGCCACCGCTGACGTTGGGGCAAGAGATATTCAGCTCCAACGCGGCGATCCCGGGATGACCGTCCAGTCTGGCGGCTAGTTCGGCGAATTCCGCGACAGTCTTCCCGGCGATACTCACCACGATGGGAACCCCAATCTTCGCCAAATAGGGCATGTGCTTGGCCAAAAAGGCATCGATGCCATCGTTGTCCAGCCCAATGGAGTTCAGCAAGCCAGCGGAGGTCTCCACCGTTCTTGGCGGCAGGTTGCCTTTTCTCGGATGGAGGGTGATCGTCTTGGGGACAATCGCCCCGAGTCGCTTCACATCTAGGACGCCCTCCATTTCTCGGGCATAGCCGAACGTCCCCGATGCCACCATGATCGGGTTGGGAAAACATGTCTTGCCGATGGTGACGGACAAATCCATGGGATGCCCGAGGATAGCCAAACCTTAATGGTGCTCGAAACCCCTCCAAGCCGCGGGATTCCGACGCTCGCCCAACAAAAAATGACAGCCAAACGGCTGATAAACCTTTAATCTAGCGTGCGGCAGTCGTGGCAACAACCGCGACCAGCGTACATCTCGCAAACAGAACTTCCCGAAGAGGCACACAGAGTCCGTTGCCGTCCGTTGCCCGGGACCTGCAATCAGTTTCCCAGCGTCAGCAGTCCGTTGCCCAAGGTCTGTGATTAGTTGTCCGAAATCAGCAGTCCGTTGCGCGGGGCCAGCACTTCATTACCCGGGGCCATTAGTCCGTTGCCCGGCCGACCAGTCAGCCAGTCACACCATCGACGTGTGGCCGCGGTAGCAATCGAGGCCCACGGATGCCGCCTGATGCACTTAGGGGATTCGGCCCGTTAGACCGCACAGCAGCAGAGCGAGCAGTCCGGTTGCGATCAGATAATAGACCGTGGGGAGGAGGGTCTTGCGAATGACGGACCCTTCGTGGCTCAGAATGCCCACCGTGGCCGCCGCCGCGACGACGTTGTGAACGCAGATCATGTTCCCGGCCGCGCCACCCACAGCTTGCAGCGCGACGATCACCACGGGGTCCAGGCCGCTCTGCAACGCCACACTGAACTGGAATAGGGAGAACGTCATGTTATTGATGGTATTGCTGCCGGCGACGAAAGCCCCGAATGCCCCGACCGGGGCGGCCACCAGCGGCCAGGCATCGCCAACCAATCGAGACACCGTAGTGGCCAGTTCGTAGGGCATGCTCCCCAGCCTGGTCGCGTTCACGTCGGATTGAAGAAAGATGCGCACCGTGGGCACCGCGAACAATAGGACGACCCCGGCCCCCACGATCCCGGCGCATGTCTCCCGCAGTGCGCTTCGCAAGGCTGCCCGGTGCGTTTTCAGGAGCAAAACAGCGGCGGCGGCAGCAACGAGGAAGGTCGTGCCGGGCGACAGGGCCGGATTCCATCGCACCTCGATTTCCGCCCCTCCCTTCGTGGGCCGATCCAAAACGTACCGAAGTTCCAGTCTTTGAAGCCCCTCGCGAATCGTTGGAAGTTGCGAAACTACCAAGAGGGCCGCCACGATGAGGTACGGGACAAGCGTCCAAAACGGGTGCCGGGTAGAAGGGGGGAGCGAGTTGTGGTCTGCGGCCGCCGGCGTTGAGCTGCGCCAATCGGTGGGCCAGGACTCGGGACGCGGAAAATCCCAAGTATCCTTGGGCATAAACCAACCCCGCCGGGCGGCGGTTACCGTGAGCACGATCGCACACAGTCCGCCCAGCAGCGACGGGAATTTCGGTCCTAGCGTCAAGCCGAACACGACGTAGGGGACGCAAAACGCCAGAGCGGCAAAGAGGCAAAAACGCCAGACCTCGAAACCCTCTCGCCACGACCTGTTGGCGCCAAAAAAGCGGGTCATGATACAGACCATGAACAGCGGGATGGCCAGGCCAATGATGGCGTGCAGCACGGCCACGTAGCCCCCAATGGTGAACAGCATGCTTTGGTACGCGATTTCCCCATGCTCCCCGAACCATCGCCCGGCGTGTTCGGCAAGGTATTGCGTCACGAGAGGCTGGTTGTGCAGGCCTTTTTTCACGCCAATCAGGATCGGCGTGCCCACGGCTCCAAAGGAGACGGGCGTACTTTGAATGGTGACGGCGGCAATGACGGCGGCAAGCGGGGGAAAACCAAGGATCACCAGCAGCGGCCCGGCTACCGCAGCCGGAGTGCCGAACCCCGATGCGCCCTCGATGAACGCTCCAAACGCCCAGGCCGTGATGACCGCTTGAATGCGGCGGTCGGGGGTAATGCTCTTAAAAGCAGCGGGGATGCCCGCCACGGCTCCCGAATGCTTCATGACACAAAAAAAGTAGCAAGGCCCCGAAAATGATGTAGAGCAACATTCCGGCGATGATAACGCCCTCGGCCGTCGCGGCCCACATTCGCCCCAGCGGCACCCGCCAAGAAAGACCCGCCACCAGAATCGCAGCGAGGTACGCAAGCGGCATATATACAACGTCGGGCCGGCCATTTGAATATCACGAGCAGGCAGAAGACCAGCAAGAACGGAAACATCGCAACGGCTGCATTCAACACCTTGCACCTCTTTTTGCAGACGACGATGGATGCGGCTATTCCGTCCGTGGCCCACTGGCTTTGTGTTCCACGGTATCCATTGGGCGCCCATTCTAGGTTCGCGAAGTCGCGCACGCTATAGACATGGCCATTAGGCAAAGAAGCTCATGCTAGGCAAGGCAGTTCGTGCTAGGCAAGGCAGCTCGAAGGCTGCACGACGCGCGGGCTGCCAGGGCTTGTCCCCGCCGCACCAGCAAAAAGAGACGGGCGACGTCGAGCGATTTGCGTCTTCAAAGCCACCCGTTTATAATGGGGTCCGTTTCCCGTTAGGGCTAGCTTCCACGAGCCATCAGGCGTGTTATAATGCCCACGATGTCGCGAACGCCTCGTTGGTTTCTGCCCGCGATTGGGCCGTGACAGCGAGCCTGTCGCAATAGGAATCGCCGTTGGCACTCGGGAATCCTGCCCAAAGCGAACCCCACGCTGTAGCACGGTTGTTGCAATCAGTGCACCACATCCGCCATATTGGGAGACAGTAGGGAGGGGTATGCCTCGCCGCTGGAAGGAACGGATCGCGGCATCCGCGCTTGGTTGTCGCATCGCTGAACGCGGCGAAGGGCTGTTTCTGGAACCTTTTTTAGAAGAGAGGTCGTTTGTACATGCAACTTCGGTCGATTTGGCTTGCGGGTCTGGCGTTAAGTGCCATCGTGGTGTGCAGTTGGAACACACTCCAAGCGGAGGACGCAGCCGGCGGTGTGAATCCCGCGGAAGATAGCGTTATCAAGTGGTTGCCCAAACCGTATCCGGTTCCGGATGCCGAAGCCACGACGGAAGCGGAAATGAAACCGTACACGGAGGTGATTGTCGGGACCGATATCAAGTTCGATATGGTGCCGATTCCCGGCGGGAAGTTCCTAATGGGGAGTCCGGAATCCGAGGAAGGCCGAAACGATGACGAAGGCCCTCAGCACGAGGTCGTGATCGATCCGTTTTGGATGGCGAAATACGAAATGGTATGGGACGCCTACGAGACCTGGTCGTTTGAGTTGGACAAGCGTCGGCGGGAACAGACCCACGAACCAGCCACCGATTGGGACAAGTTCGCGGATGCCGTGGCCCGCCCCACCCCGCCCTATACGGACATGTCGTTCGGGATGGGCAAAAAGGAGCGTCCGGCCGCCTGCATGACGCAGTACGCTGCCCAGCACTTCTGCAAATGGTTGTCGGCCAAAACCGGCCGCTATTACCGCCTTCCCACCGAAGCCGAGTGGGAATACGCCTGCCGTGCCGGCACTACGACCGCCTACTCTTTCGGCGACAATCCGGATGATTTGGAAGATTACGCTTGGTATTTCGACGATAGTGACGACAAATTCCACAAGGTTGGTGAAAAGAAGCCTAATCCCTGGGGCCTTTACGACATGCATGGAAACGTGGCGGAATGGGTCTTGGACCAGTACGTGCCGGATGCCTATCAACGGTTTGCCGGGAAGACGGTCAAGAACCCATTGATTCCGGCAACGAAGGAATTTCCAATTGCAGTTCGCGGTGGGTCCTGGGCGGACGATCCGGAGATGCTTCGTAGCGCGGCCCGCCGCGGCTCGCATCCCGATTGGAAAATGCAGGACCCGCAGATTCCGCAAAGCATCTGGTACCTCACGGATGCCCCCTTTGTGGGATTTCGCGTCGTGCGTCCGCTGCGACTGCCGAGCGAAGAAGAGGCCAAGCTGTACGAGCCGGACCCCGAAATCCTGCGAAACTACCGGGAGGCTCAGGGCGGAAAGTATTGAGCTCGTGCAGACATGGCTTAATCCTACAGCGGTAAATCCGCTTGGTTGCATGATGTGCGCAACGTATCTTGCGGGACGGCATGTTCGATCACGACAAGATGTTGAGCAAGCAAGTATTCGTGCGATGTAGCGTTAACACGTAGGGCGGGAGTTGCGCGTGGCAATGCGTGGGACGTTCATAGCCGATTGGCGGTGAACACGTAGTACCCGTTTTTGCAACCGTTGAATTGGGAGATTTAGAAATGAACAAGAAGTGGTCCGCGTCCTCTCGACGTAGCTTTTTGAAGAGTTCCGCCATTGTGGGTGGTGCGGCGATGGCAGGTTTAGGGCTTTCCCGTGCCGTGCACGCCGCCGGCAGTGACGTGATCAAGTTGTGCCTGGTGGGATGTGGCGGCCGCGGGAATGGGGCTATCCGCGATAATATCAAGGGCGCTGAGGCAGCCGGTGTGAAAGTCCAAGTGGTGGCCATCGCCGATGCCTTTGAGGATCGGGCGAAGGATACCGCCGAGGGTCTGCGGAAGGAGTTCGGGCCGGACATCGTCGATCTGCCCGAGGATCGCGTCTTCGTGGGATTGGATGCCTACAAGAAGGCGATCGACAGCGGCGTCGATATGATGATCAACGCCACACCGCCGGGTTTCCGGCCGTGTCAATACAAGTACGCCGTCGAGGCTGGCAAACACGTCTTCATGGAAAAGCCGGTCTGCGTGGACGCCCCCGGATATCGGATGGTCATGGAAGCCAATAAATTAGCGGACGAAAAGGGGTTGAAGGTCGGTGTCGGCCTGCAACGCCACCATCAGGCCAGCTACCTCAGCGAGATCGGCGCGATCAAGGAAGGAAAGATCGGTGATATCACGTTCCTACGCTGCTACTGGAACGGCGGGGCGATCTGGATTCGCCGTCGCGATCCCAGTATGAACGAGCTGCAATACCAGGTTCACAACTGGTATCATTTCACCTGGCTGAGCGGGGACAATATTGTCGAGCAACACGTGCACAACCTCGACGTCTGCAACTGGGTGATGGACGATCACCCCGTCGAGGCGAACGGCATGGGTGGTTGCGAGTTGCGATATCGCGGAGAAAATCGCGGGGTGGGCCAGATTTTCGACCATCACTGCGTGGAGTTCACCTACGCCAACGGCGTGAAGATGTTCAGCCAATGCCGGCAGATCAACAACTGCTGGAATAATGTCTCCGAAGCAGCCCACGGCACCAAGGGAGTCTCCGGATGCAGTGAAGGCCCCAACAAGGTTAATCCGTATGTGCAGGAGCACATCGACCTGCTCAACGCCATCACGAAGGGCGAGAAGTACAACGAGGGCTATTACGGCGCCAATAGCACTTTCACGGCCGTCCTCGGCCGCCTGGCCACGTACAGCGGTCAGGTTGTAAAATGGGAAGACGCTGTGAATGGAATGCCAGCCTTGGCTCCCGAAATCACGTCCTGGGATCAGGAAGCACCGGTCGTCAAGGACGAAAACGGCGATTACCCGATCGCTCAGCCGGGCGTTTACAAGCCGTACTGACCTGAACGCGAGGTCAAGCCCGACCGACGCACGGCGTTTGGTCGCAAAGGCGGAGATCGTTGCCGCTCCACTCTCAAATGAGTGAGCTAGCGTAAGCTCGTATTGGATACCGCGACCCTCAGTCTCAGGCTGGGGGTCTTTTTGTTTTCCCGAGGGCCGATCCGTCCGCGATTCCAATGGCATCGCTTGACTTCTCGAACGGCCGTACCTCGAAAGCCACGTCTGGGTCGGCCTGACAGCGGCAAACGTATAATACTGCATACCGGCTGTAAATGGCGATTGAAGTGAAGTGACGCGCAATCGAGGCTCCGAGCCTGTCTTCCGGTGACGTCAGCAAGCAAGGCAGGCTGGCGGCGATTCACGTGGGAATACCCACGTCGGAAAACCTTTGTCCCGAGGTAGAAACCAAGACCAACCAATGGAACAATTACCAGAACCCCGCGGCCTGAATTCCGAATCCTGTGAAATCCTATTGGACATCAATGGTATGCATTGCGCGGGTTGCGTGGCCCGCGTGCAAAACGCCCTGCGGACCGTCCCCGGCGTGAGCGAGGCATCAGTCGACCTGATGACGCAACAGGCGCGAGTTGTCGGATCTCTCGGTGAAGAGCTTCCCACGCAGTTGGTCAAGGCGATTCATGCCGCAGGATATGAGGCTCGGTTACGAGCTAGGACGACGGACAGACGCTCGGGATCCTCGGTAGCGTCGGCGGATGTTGGCGAAGGTCTCGATCATCCGTCTCCTTGGGTTCTGCAAGAGCGATACGCGCGGCGGCAGTTGAGAAATTCGCTGTTTGGCCTTGCCGGCTTGATCGTCGTCGCGGCCGCCATGTTTACGATCCCGTTCGAACCGCTCGCGCTGATTCTAGCCGTGGCGGGGGCGGGGGTGGTGCAAGGATGGGTTGGCGGCCCGATCGCATTCGCAGCGATCCGGCAATTGCGACATGGTGTGATCGGCATGGACGCCTTGGTGGGGCTTGGCACCTGGACAGCCTTTGGCGCGGCTCTGGCCGAAACGTTGCTGCCCCAACTGTCGCTTCATCCTAACCCCGGAATCGGGCACTCGGGTTCGGGGGTGTCCATGTACTTCAGCGATAGCGTCATGATTTTGACCTTTATTTCGTTCGGGCGGTATCTGGAGACCAAGGTCAAGGTGCGGGCCTCGCACGCGGTACGGCAACTCATGGACCTGGCTCCGCCCACGGCATTGATGCGCGTCGGCGACGACTTTCGCGAAGTGCCGGTTGCCGAGATTTCGAAAGGTGCGCTGGTTCTCGTTCGCGTCGGCGAAAAGATTCCTCTCGACGGCGTCATCCGTCAGGGTTCATCCGACATCGACGAGTCTTGGTTGACCGGTGAATCCTTGCCGGTGTCCCGGAAGGCGGGTGATAGCGCATTGGCGGGAAGCATCAATCTGACCGGTCCCATTCAAATCGAGGTGCTGAAGCCAGCCGGCGAGACGGCCCTCTCGCAAGTGGTGCGGCTCGTGCGGCAGGTTCAGTCCGGCAAGCCACGCATCGGGCGGATCGCCGACCGGCTCGTGGCCTGGTTCGTACCGGTGGTGGCCGCAGTCGCCACTGCGGTGTTCGTGGCTTGGGGGCCGATTGCCGGACAGTGGGGCAACGCCCTAAATGCTCTCGTGGCCGTCCTGGTGATCGCCTGTCCCTGCGCATTGGGCGTGGCGACCCCCGCGGCCCTGATGGTCGCCGCGGGCCTCGGGGCACGCCGCGGTATCCTGAACAAAAACGCGGAAGTCCTGGAGACGATGGGCAACGTGGATGTCGTGGTCCTCGACAAGACGGGAACCTTGACCTTGGGGCGCCCGCAATTGGTAGGCACGGCACGGGCTCACGAGGTCGCGACCGATGATCTTCTGCGATGGGCGGCGGCAGCCGAGCAGAACAGTGTGCATCCTCTGGCGGCGGCCATCGTCGCCGAGTCGGCCCGCCGCGGCGTTTCTTGGAAGCCCGCCGAAACGACCGAGCTGTTGCCCGGTGTCGGAATCCGGGCTGTGGTGGATGGCCGTGAAGTGCTGATCGGTGGTGACGGCGTCCTCCCGGAGGGCTTGTCCCCCGAGGACGCCATGGCTCGTTTGCACTCTTCGCAAGGCGTGGGGAACGCGGCCGAATCGGAGCGGTCGGGCGAAATCCGCGTCTGGGTGGTTGGTGAAGGGCGACTGCTGGGGATGCTGCGCTTTGCCGATATCCCGGCTGAAACCAGCAGAGAAGCGGTCGCCTTGATGCACCGCAAGGGTCTGCGGGTGGTCATGCTGACGGGTGATCGCCGGGAGGTTGCGGAGACCGTCGGCCGACAATTGGGGATCGACGAGATTGTCGCCGAGGTTCGTCCCGACGACAAATTCGAGATGGTTCGCAAGTTGCAGCGGGATGGGCATTGCGTGGCCATGGTCGGGGATGGCGTCAATGATGCGCCGGCCCTAGCTGCCGCGGATGTGGGCATTGCCTTGGGGGCCGGGGCCGACGTGGCCAAGGAGTCCGCGGATGTGGTCCTCGTCGGCCGCGATCTCCGCGCAGTACCCGAATGCTTGACGCTCAGCCGCAATACGATGAAGACCATCTGGGAAAACATCTTCTGGGCATTGATTTATAACGCCATCCTGATTCCCCTGGCCGCCGGCGTGGCTACGCCTTGGACCGGGTTCTTGGTGCCTGCCCCGGCAGCCGCGGCGGCCATGGCGCTGAGCGACGTCTCCGTTGTGCTCAACAGTCTGCGGCTCTTTCGTAAACCGTTGGTTTAGTCGAGGCTTGTGGTGGCCCCATGCGGGGCGGAGGGTAGGACAGGGGGCTTTCATAAGCTATTGGTTTAACCCAGACTTGTGGCGGACGCAGGTTGCCTAGCGTTACACAAGGGCTTTAGGTGAGGCGAGTCATCCGTCGCCGCGGTGAGTATCGCCATCCGTCAGCTTCCGCTGATGCGATCCTTGGGCTGGGTCGCACGCCCCCCGGCGATGTGGCACAATGCGGAAGGACACTAGCCCGAGGTGAACATGGGGGTATCCCAGCATACGCGATTGGCCGGGGATCGGCGGTATTGCCGCGGGGTCCGGCCGTCGCATACGGCTGGCGATGGTCTATGGGAAAGGACAGGCCATGAATATCTGGGGGAAAGGGAAGCGATCCGCGCTGGTGACCGGGGGATCGCGGGGAATCGGGGCCGCGATCTGCCGCCGCCTGGCCAGCGAGGGATGGGGAGTTGTGGTGAACTACGCAAGGAACGCCGATGCCGCCGCTTCGGTTGTTGCCGAGATCGAGGCTGCGGGGGGGAATGCGGTGGCAGTGCAAGGGGACGTCGGCCGCCAACAAGATCGGCAACGCATCGTTGCGGCGGCCCTGGACGCGTTCGGCCAACTGAACGCCCTCGTGAATAATGCCGGCATCACGTCGGTCGGCCGAAGAGATATCTTGGAAGCAACCGAAGAATCGTGGGACGTCGTCTTTGATACCAACTTAAAAGGCCCGTTTTTCTTGTCGCAAATCGCGGCCAAGGAGATGATCCGCATGATTCGGTCGGGGGCACAGTCGGAAGGGTATATCGTCAACATATCGTCGATCTCGGCCTTCGCCGTTTCCACCAATCGCGGCGATTATTGCATCAGCAAGAGCGCGGTGCGCATGATGACCAAGCTCTTTGCTCAACGCCTGGCCGACGAGGGGATCTACGTCCACGAGGTCTGCCCCGGTGTCATTGAAAGCGACATGACGGCGCCTGTCAAGGAAAAATATGATCGCCTGATCGCGGACGGCTACTGGCCGATCCGCCGTTGGGGTACCCCGGACGACGTGGCGTCCGCGGTGGCAACGATTGTATCGGGCGCATTCTCTTTCAGTACCGGCAATTGCTTTCTGGTCGATGGTGGCTTTCATATTCGCTCGCTCTGAGAAGTTGTGCCCAGCCGAACGTGAATCGGCCTCCAATCCAGTCATCCGATGAGAACGCCCGTTTCGAGAATGGCGACGCGGTCGGGGAAAACCCCGGTAAAAATCGGTGAAACGGTAAGAATCACGGTAGTCGTTTACAGGCGTTCTCCTCACTCCAAAAAGGCTTGTCCTCTTGTCATTTCGAGCGAAGCGGGAAATTGGAAATCTTTTGAAGCGGGAAATCTCCTCGACAGGGTAAGATTTCTCCTTGCTGACGCTCGTCGAAATGACAGTGCTGCGCCCGTCGAAATGACAATTCGTTCCACACTCAAGGAACCTCTGGAACCTCTAACCCTCGTTGTTTCACAAATCTTTTCCGTTATAGATGGACTTTTGCAAACTGCTCCCCTCTCCCTCTGGGAGAGGGCCAAGGGGTGAGGG
>DYLS01000287.1 GCA_020721965.1 Blastopirellula marina
ATCTGATAGCTGAAGAACCCACCCTTTGCTTGCGTCAGCAGTTCAGGTTTGCCTTTCGAATCGGCATGTTCCACGATTCTTCGCCTCCGAAGCCCTCTACGGCACGTGACACGCCCCTTTCATCAGCCCTTCGCCCCCCTGTTCAACTTTCAGGCACAGTCCCCCCCAGGCCATTTGGACTGGCTTCGAGCAAAGTCGCGATCCGCCGCACGTTCAGGTACAGCCCCCAGGCCCAGCCCAGCATCCGATTCTTCGCCAGCCCCCGATAGCGCGTGCGCCTCCCGCCCTGCCGCTGCTGGAGGCTGAACTGCCGCTCGATCCCTAACCGCGCGATCTGCGCCGCCTGCCCCTCCTCACTGGCTTGTCGAGCCCGCGCCTGCTCGGTCAACTCGTAATGCTGGTCCACCGACAACTGCCGCCCCCGCTTCTGCTTGCTGCACCGATCCCGCAACGGGCAGCCCTCGCACTGCGCCTTCCGGAACTGGAAGACCCAGTTGTGATTCTCCTTCTTCCACCGCGGCGCCTCGGCCAACTGTCCCGCCGGGCAGACCGCCGCCACGGGCTTGCCGGTCTCATCAAACTCCACCGCGAAATCCGTGGTCGAGAACTTGCCCTGCTTGCTGCCCTTCGGTGGCGGCACCGCCAGATGATCGGTGATCTCTTCGCTGGTCAGATACGCCCGGTTGTCCCCACTGGAATACTTGCTGTCCGTCACGACCTCGTCCGGCGTGTCACCCACGTTCGCCACATGGCCCGCCACCACGGTCTGCAGCGCTTCGCTGTCGTCGGTGTTGCCCGCCAGTACCTCCACATGCGTCACGATCCCGCTGTCGGCGTCTACGGCCAACTGCTCGCTGTACCCCGCCTGCGCTTGTTTGCCCCGCTTCTTACGCCCCCAGCGCGCGTCGGGGTCCACGTCGCTGAGCAGGTCATCTTTCTTGATGTTCTTGTGCCCATGATGGGCCGCGCGCTGCAGCGCATCATTGAGCAGTTCGAGGGCCTCGCGCTGTTCGCGCGTCCGCTGCGCCGGCGCGATCTCCTCCAGCGTCTGCGCCGTCAACTCCGCCAGCGACAGCCACTCGCCCAACAGCAGCTTGCGAAACTCCGCTCCCAGTTGATAGGACTTGTCCTCCCGCAGCCCCTCGTACTCCGCGCGCAGATACTCGCACTCCTCGGCCAGGCCCGCCGCGCCCTCTAACGCCGTAATCGCCCGGCCCAAAATGCGGTCGAGCAGCGGCCGGAAGCCCGGCACGGCGATGTCCGCCTGCACGTTGTAGCTGTCAATCAGCAGGCGCTTCTTGGAGACCAGTTTGCGCTCCAGCGCCTGCTTGAGAATGCCATGAAACAGCGCCTTGAACCCCGCCTCACCTAGTCGCTCACGGAACTTGGTGAGGCTGGTGGGATGGGGCAGTTCGTCGCTCCAGTCCAAGCCCAGGAAGTAGCGGAAGGCATGGTCGGTCTGGGCGCGGTCCACCACGCCGCGATCCGACAGCTTGTACTGAAGCTGCAGGAAGATCAGGCGCACCATCACCTCGGGGTTGTAGGCCGGGCGACCATTGTCCTCGTGGTACAGCGGGGCCAGCAGGTCGTGAACGAAGGAGAAGTCCACCTGATCGCGCAGACAGCGCAGCAGATGGTTCTGCGGGATGTAGGAGGCGCCGACGACGTCATCGTAGAGGGAGGGGGCATGGGGCTGGGACTTGTGCTGCAAGCAGATCACCTCACGGTTCAAGGCGTGCAGCCACAGTTGTAGCACAATCGAGGGGGTTTGAGGAGTCCTACGGCGTGACAGGGGGTTCTTCAGCAGTTACAT
>DYLS01000124.1 GCA_020721965.1 Blastopirellula marina
GCGCGTTCACTGTAGCCACCGCCTGTGGCAAGCCGGCACATGGCGTCTGAGAGCCAAGTGGGCATCGACGAGAGGTTGTCAAGTGCAATGACGTGGGAGTTGGTGGCCCAAATCATCAAGGTTTGATCGTTCTTGGGAACTGCGCGAATCGCCGCCGAGTTGGGATCGACCAAGGACCGCAGCCGCCGACAGGTGGTGCTCTTGCAGCTACCATGTTCGCCGTTCACCACCAAGATTGGATACGGGCCGGTTGGCCGGAGTGCGCCCATGAGCCACGCCACGGCAAGCGGCCAATCCTCATTCGTCAGATTGACGAACGGACGGAGTTGTTCGACGCTGCCGCCTTCTGTCGGGTTGGGCAGCGGCAACATGCCGTCTTTTCGGATGAACTTGACCGGGGACTGTGACGTGATGCGCCAACCCTTCTCAGAGATTTCAACGACTTCCCAACGGTCATTACACAAGTCGATGTACAGCTTCCCGTCGGTCCCGGCCGTGCGAACGTGGACAGAAAGCTCCGGGCTGTCGAAAAGGGCCCTCCCTTCCAGCGTGGCAATTGCATCATCCAAAGCGCTATCGTTGGCGACGATTCCCTTCTCATAGAGTCGGCCGCGCAGAATCAGCTTGTAAGGCTTGCTCCTGATGCGCCACGTTTCGCGGTGGCTGTTGCTGGTGATCGAAGCGTAGGCTTCGTTGTCGGGCGTGTGGAACAGTTCGTCGGCCGCCGCAGAGGCGACGCACCGCTCGGCAACAGACGTGCCCTTCTTTGATCCCTTCTTCTCCGTTGCTTCCGTTCGCTCTTGCCAACCGGGGTCGATCAGGTTGCGAAGATCATCCCAGCCCTTTTCTTGACACTCCGGGTGGTGGCAGCCGGCGTCCATCCCGCCGCCGGCAAACTGAATGACGTATGGACCTCCACGGGATTTCTCAGGCTGCCACGGGCAGCGAGTGAGTTCCCAGAGCGTACCTCCGTCGCCATACGGCTTCGACCGGCCGACTTCGACGCCGTGCAACCGCAGGTACTCCACTACATTGAACTCCTGTTTGTCGGGCGTAGTTTTGCCGTTGTCGGTCTGGACGGTCTTGCTGCTTGGCGTTGCCGGTCGGTGCATGGACGCCACGGCTTCGAGCAGTTCCCGCGCAACCGGCTCGATCCGCTCGGGGATTTCCAGCAGCCGGGCAATCCGATGGGGACGTTCAGGGATGCTGTCGCCTTTGCAGGCAAGCGTTCCGTACAGCTTGGAAATCCGCGAGGGGTTGTGAACGCCAAGATCGACCTTGACGGCCTTGTCAGTGTGTTGGGCTCCAAGGGCCTTTAACACCCGCTGGAGCAACCCCTCGTCATTGGGCGGCAGATCGACTCGGTACAGCAAATGGCCGCCGTTTCCCGAGTCGGCATAGACCGGTTCCGGCCACCCCTGTTCGGTCAGCCAAGAGCGGATGGCGATAGCGAGGTTCAGGGCAGCATCGTGCTCTTCGTCGTTGGCGGAGATTCCCGAGGGCCGTTCTGGATCGGCGTCAATAAGCAGCCAATGGCGATGGGTAATCTCGCCGTCGCCGGTCGTGTGCTTTGCATAGGGGATCGCTCGGTTGGCGGCCCGCGCCAGACAGTCGCGCATGACCGGGTTCAGCGTGATGTAGACTCCGTGCGCAGCGCCGCTCAGGCGGGCCGCATGGGAGACCAGGTGCTCGCGGTGTTCGGCATCGAAGTAGCCGGCGCAAACGCCCTTCGTCGTGCCCAGTGCGCGGAGTTCAACGATTTCGCCGCGCTCCCAGTTTGGGTTGAGAATGAGTTGGACGGCCCTTCGGAGTATCTCTACGTCGGCCCGTATGTTTTCGGTCGATTCCATGATCTTCGGATTTCCCGCACTGTTCCAGGTTCTCGGGTGACAACGACTATACAATCAAACGTAGCACCCGTTTTGCCGTGGTGCCGGTGGTATGACCCCTACAGGTCCTCCCACCCGCGCGATGCCCAATGCAAGGATACGGTCTGGATGGCGTCGGGCCATCTCACCCCTTGTACGCTCAGCGGCACGACGGGAGGAAGATCGGCGTAATTGCCTCTCGCGGCCGTGGAAACGGCTGTTGGCGTCGCGCAGAAATCGGGCTGGGCCGGTTGGAGGCGAGAGCATTTGGCGGGCATCAAGGACAAGTGCGGAAACCAGCGGGGCGGTGCCGGCCCCGTCCGGGGACCCGAAGCCACTTCCGACCGTGTTGACGTGATTGTGGGCGGGGGCCGGCTTCATGGCCCGAAGTCCTGAAGAAGCGTGGACCGGCACCGTCCCAGTCGCCACTCTGTCCGCCCGTCACCACCTGCGGGCCGCTGGGGCTCCTCGCTCTCTGATCGCGCCGTCGCCTTCGGGCAATGGCCCGGCCGTGTCAGGTTCGCACTCGCCGGTATCATACCCACGAGGAACCAGATACAGCACTCGCACGGCCTTGGTGTCTGTGAGTCTCGCAGTTCAAGCGACCCGCCACCCTTGCGAACGCCATGCCGCCGGTGATCCCATCTGGCGTTCCGTGGTGTCAGCGAAATGCGCCGGCTGAGCGTGATTCCGGCGCATACCCGCGAGAGACGACAATCTCGACACCATGCCGGCGCAGCATTGGCGTCCTGATACGGGCGGCTCTGCGTGGCCGGATAGTGGGACCCTTGGACGGGTCGGAAAGAGAACACCGCGATCCCAACTGGTCACGCTACCCGCCGCCGGGCGACTCGCGTGGTGCCTGAATCAAACTCGCAAGCCAACCATCTGCGCCCCAGCGTCTTGCAGGCGGCCGGCACCGTGCCCGACCCGCAGAACGGGTCCACGACAAGCGAACCCGGAGAAGTCAGTTTCTCAATCAGGTACTCCACGTCGCTCAAAGTCTTCTGGTGGTCGTGGTCGCTTTTCTCACGGCCGCCGCTTTCGAGCATATCCACAATCCATCCCGGCTTGGCCTTCCCCCGTGAGAACGCGACCACCGGTTGCCAGGTGTTCTGAATCTGCTTTGGGTAGATGGGCCGGTGGGGTCCGGCGAACCGAATGGCGAAGGTCCAATGGTATGTCAAGTGCCGCGCCATCGTCGTCAACACGTCCGGCAAATAGGTCTGGCCGCAGTAGGCCAAGCACAATCCGCCCGGCTTCAGTTTGACGGCCGCCAATTCGGCCAATTCCCGATAGCACTCGATTTCGGCGTAAGGCGGGTCGGTCAGGAACAGGTCAACCGAGTTGTCCGGCAGCTTCTCTCGCAACCGACAAGCCGGCCCCGTCAGGATATGGCCGCCCGAAGACGGCCCGGCTCGTCGGCGCTTCCGGTCCCATACCAGCCGCAACACTCCAGCCGTCGAAAGCTCCCGGCTGGTGGCAACGTAGCGCTCGAAATCCTCTTCCGGGAGCGTTGCTGCCAACTGCCAACGGCTCGATTGACTCCGGGTGATCCCCAACTCAGACAGGCCAATTGTCGCATCGTGCGACAATTGCGGGTTCCCCGGCTTGACGGTCTGTGCCAACAGTTCCCCGATGCGCCGCTCAGCCCGTAGGCGGATTTCCGCGCACTGACGCTCCATATCCCCGGCGTGTCTTGCCTGCTTTGCGTAGATTCTCAGAGCTTCCGCTTTATCGCGGATTTCTTTTGCTTCGTCAACCGTTACGGCACGGGCAAGGGCCGCGCGAGCTTTGTTGAAAAAGGTGAGCATACAGGGATTATCGGTATCACAGCCGGCGGGGGCCAATGAAGCGATCTTCAGGTCCCCGGCACCGTGTGCCTGCTCGACCACAGGGTGCCGTGGGAGGGTCGTCAGGGCAAAGCATCGGGCTGGTTGCTGGCGGCCACCGGCCTGCTGGTATCGGCGCGGTTTCCGGCGCTGCACGGCGCTTTCCGGCGCGACTCGTGCGCCGCCTTCTCGATAAGTCGAAGGAAAACCGCCCGGTACTCGGCCCCAGGGGGACCGTGCCCAGGCCCGCCGCAATACCTCGTCGGTTCCATCTTCGGTCCCCAGCCAGTTGACGACGAACTCCCGCAGCACGGTGTCCTTTCCAAGGTGAAAGGCCCCATCTGAAGGGTGGCATCTTGCATCCGCTCTCCAGAATCATTCGTTCACGGCCCCGCACCGGGCACGCTTTGGGCAGGGGTTGGAAGGCTTATGCTGTTCGTCTGCCCGAACCTTGCCAAAGCGGGCCTCCTGCGCGACCACAGGGCATACCCAGGGCCACCCGGATGGTGACACGGCCGGCTCCGACCGCAACCTATGCTTGTTTGGGAGGTTCCCATGACCCATGATGAACTTCGATCCCTGATACTGAAACGATGGGATGAGTTGTATCGAAGCTATGATCGGGAGTATCCGATGCAAACAAACGGCGTAACTGAACAGCCCCGCACAGCCGCCGGCTTCCGCCGTTGGTTGCGTGCGGAAATCGCCGCACTGGCCGACGATTCGCCCAACGAAAACCTGTTTTGGGAAGCCGGGGATACGATCCGGGCGGCAAGGCGAATTGCGATTGGCTTGGATCGGCCCGACGTAGCGAAGATTTGCCGCATACGGACGGGGCCGCTGGCCCTGCCCGTGGCGCAGGAAATCCTATCGGCGTGTTTGCAGTCGCTCCGCAAGCGCCGGCCGGCCGATCTTCCATCCGACTTGCTCACCCCGCCCCAAGTCGCCCAGCGCTACGGCGTATCGCCGGATACTGTCCGGGGATGGATTGCATCGGGGCAGTTGCCGGCCGTCAACGTCGGCAAGGGAAGCCGGCCGCGATTTCGTATTTCGGCAGACGCATTGCGTGAGTTTGACGCCAAGCGCCCACCCAAGGTTGTGCCCACAACCCGGAGCCAGCGCCACCGCCGGGCGAACTCCGCCGGCTTGATCGTCACTCGATATTCTTCCGGCCGTTGAACCACGCGCGAACGTGGTTCGTCACCTTGCGCAATTGGCCGTCATACGTCTTCTGCCGGTAAACGGCCGCCATATCATCGGTTGGCGCGATATGGCCCATGATGTAGTCAACGGCCACCTGGTCGCCCGCCGTCCCCGCAATCGTCTCGAAAGTGCGCCGTAGCGTGTAGAACGTGGTCACGTTCTTTCGGTAGATGCCCAGCGATTTCAACAGCTTGCGGATTTCCGAGCTAATGGCGTTGTCGCCGCTATCGTGTTTGCACAAACAGGCCCCAAGTCGCGTGACGAATACCAAGTGTTGCGCCTCTCTGGAAACATGCTTGGGACGGTGTTCCATCGCCTTGCGGATTGCAGCAATGGTTTCCGGCCAGAGGGGGCAGCGTCGGGGATTGTGCGTCTTCGGACGCGCGTAATAGTGCCAGCCACTTTCCAGGTCCAGCTTGTCGAGTGGCAGCGTCCCGCAATCGGCGTTGCCGAAGCCGCAGTTAATCCCCAAGTAGATCATCGCCGCAACTTGGGGATGCGCGGCCCCAATCATCATCCTGATTTCCTCCCGGCTGAACATGCGCGGGCCGCGTTCGTTGGCCAGCTTGCGGAACGCGCGGGCCGGGGGCGACTTCAGCACCTTCCGGTATTGGATCGGCTTCTCGGCAAGCCCACTCTCATTCAGGTAGAGAAAGAGCATCCTTGCGCGGGTCAGGTCGCCCTTAGCCGTTGTGGGCAAGACGGTGGGAATCCGCTTGCCCTTGAACAAGTCGGCCCGCAGCTTCTCCAAATCGGTGTAGTCCAAGTCGGTCAGAAGTCGGTCGCGCCCCAAGGACGCCGCGATTTGGTTACAGGTCTGTTCGTAGTCCTTGTAGGACCGGGGGGAGATTTCGCCCGATTGCTCCAAGCGCTTCTTGGCGGAAAGGAAATAATCCATCGCCAGCCCAAGGGTCATGGCGTCCCCGTTCACACGGGGCTTTCGGCCGGCATAAAGATCATCCTTCTTGTCCAGATAATCATTCAGCGCGGCTTCCCAATCGCCCCACGGGCCGAAGTAGTGGAGGTGGCCCCGAATCTTCTTGCACCACTGCCCGTTTGGGTGGGGCGTCAGCGGGAAATCGGGATAGGGCTTCTCGGGCTTGGTCTGCCCGGTTTTCGGAGTAGCAAGGGTCAACATGGCGACAACTCCCCGGCAATGGTGGCCTATCGCAAATCTAGCTCAAAGGGCCGGCCGGTTGTCGGATCGGTTGTCGCGTTAGTTTGGGCAGGTTTCCTGGATTTGTCGTAAGTCCTTGCTACGTAAGAGTGAGGCTGTCGGGACTCGAACCCGAGACCTACGGATTAAAAGTCCGTTGCTCTACCGACTGAGCTACAGCCCCGATTGGGAATTACACCAGACGTCGTGGTACCTATTCTCGAACCGGCAGGCCTGAACGAGGCAGGTAGGGGAAACCGGGCGAACCCAACGAAATCACCCGCCGGTTCAGCCCCGACGGGTGCCAGCCATTCCCTTTTACGGTAGTCCATCCTCGCCGCACGTAACTATAAAAAGTCTATCCGTTCAGGGGCTGATCGTCAATTGACCGCCCTGCCAATCCATTCGCATCGCGTAACCGTTCCCGGATGGCACAATGCGGCGAATGCGGTATTTTCACGAGTCGTGTGGCAAAAAAGGCTCTGCTCGTGGCCACCGATTGCTCAAGGCGACCACAAGATGCTGGGGTCCGCGAAGATGCTGTGTACGTCGCGGCGTGACCCGACCAATGTTCCGTGAACGGTTACCGCATCGCGAATCAGCGTGCAGGTCCAGCAAATGGGATACGATTCTGCGGGCGGAGACGGTCGCGGGATGCGCGTCGCCGGAACCGTTACAGAACTCGGGCTTCTGCGGTTCACTCCGGGAACAAGCGAGTGGAGAGGTAGCGTTCGCCCAGGTCGGGTAGCACCACGACAATGTTCTTGCCGGCGTTCTCCGGCTGTTTAGCCAATTGCAGAGCGGCCCAAGCTGCCGCCCCACAACTTATTCCGCACATGAACCCTTCGGACTGGGCGAGTCTGCGAGAGGTTTCAAACGCATCTTCGTCGTGGACCTGGATGACCTGATCGATGATCGACAGGTTGAGCACGTCGGGGATGAACCCAGCACCGATCCCCTGAATGAGGTGTTTCCCCGGCTTCAGTTCCTGTCCCACCAGCTCTTGGGAGATGACAGGGCTGTTTGCGGGTTCGACGGCCACGACTTTGACAGTCGGTTTGCGCGATTTCAGTACCTCGCCAACTCCGCTGATGGTTCCGCCCGTGCCCACCCCCGCCACAAAGATATCGACGTTCCCGCCCGTGTCCCGCCAGATCTCTTCCGCCGTAGTACGCCGATGGACTTCCGGGTTGGCGGGGTTCTTGAACTGTTGCGGCATGTAAAAATTGGGATCTTCTTTTACCAGCTCCTCCGCTCGACGTACCGCGCCGGGCATCCCTTCGGCAGCGGGCGTCAGGATGAGTTCGGCGCCAAAGGCCTTCAGAAGGCGACGCCGTTCCAGGCTCATGCTCTCCGGCATGGTGACCATCAGCTTATAGCCTCGCGCGGCACACACGAAGGCCAGACCGATGCCCGTGTTGCCGCTGGTCGGTTCGATAATGACCGTGTTCTCTTTAATCAGGCCCTGACTCTCAGCGGCGTCGATCATAGCCCGGGCAATACGGTCTTTCACGCTCCACAGCGGGTTGAAATTTTCGAGTTTGCCGAAAACATTGGCAACGGCGCC
Source organism: Blastopirellula marina (assembly GCA_020721965.1). Lineage (GTDB taxonomy): Bacteria > Planctomycetota > Planctomycetia > Pirellulales > Thermoguttaceae > Thermogutta. The sequence continues at coordinate 7,627 of DYLS01000124.1, forward strand.
TGCCGAGATTCGGCGAAGTCGTACCAGGGGCGTATTGCCAATGCAGTGTGTAATCTCATCGAAAATGCGGCCGTTTACAGTAGGCGTCATCCCAACATCTCCCAGCTAAAAAATCTCTCCGATCGCAAGAGCCACGGCGTTCATTACGGCAGGTAAGCCATGTGCCCCATAGCTGCGACGAGAAATATATCAGTAACACAATCAGGATACTTCTATTTTATGAATCAGTCAATACTGAACTTGTAGAAATTGGGGTCGCAAGCTCCCCTACCCATCGAGGGATGGTAGGGTGAAGGCAGTTTATTGCGAAGACGGCTTTCCTAGCTTTCCGTGATTGCGCAGAAACCCGACTCTTCACCCTCTCTAAGAGGGGGAGCGAGCGGTTTGGAAGAGTCCAGTCAATAGTATTCGTAAGGCTCGTAGGCGAAGTTTGCATCTCCTTTAGGAATCGGTAAGCTGCTACGGATTCTCTTGTTGAGAATCTTTTCCCGCGGCGGCTAGAACGGCTGCGGCGTGCCGAGCCAGATGGCCGCGCAAATCTTGGGTGTAAGCCCGGAGGATTTGCTCGCCGATACCGCCGTAATCGCCACAACGGAAAAGGGCGCGAGCCAAAGACAGCTCGACAATCGAATCTCGCCGGGTCTTGACTTGACTGGTTCCTCCGGTGCTTGCCTGATCGAATCGTATGGCATCTTGCACCGTGCGGTGGACGTAGCCGGTTATGCCCGGCGTTGTCAGCAACTCAGCCAAGGGTTGGGCGGCCCGCGGATCACCAATCATCTCCAGCGCCAAGGCTACCGCGCGGTGGTGGCTGAAGTCCGACTGCGGTGTCAATAGGCGTAACTTTTCCAGGATCACCGGCACCGCGTGGCGGTCGCGTGTCCTGCCCAGGGCTACAATCAGTTGGTCCAACCGGCTGAGGGCGCTCCCATACTGGCCCATGCCGACATAGTTCCAACCCTGGTCCCAAGAGTCATAGGCTCGGACGGCGTCGATCAGCGTTTCCAAGCCGGTGTTGTCGCCCAGCACCGCCAATACGTGGGCATAAATCAGACGATGCTCAGCGGCCTCTGCCGCGCGGTAGGCATCGCGTACCATTGGCAGGGCAGCTTCCGAATTGGCCAAGATGATGGCGGCATCGCGGTTGCCCGACTTCAGATTCTCCACGGCCTCGCGAATCCTGGACTGGGGCACGGGCGGCATTTCACCTTCTGCAAGGACGGCTTCCGGAAGATTGCCGATCTGCACCAGGAATCGTTGCAACTCGCGGACGTCCAGATGCCGCACTTCGATGTCCCGCTGGGCCAACCAGGCGGCCGCCGTACCCGCCGCGAAACCCTGGTTCTGAATATCGGCCTGCATGCGGATGAGTGGCAGGGCGTCGCGATGAGCGCTGATACCCAAACCGGTCACAAGAATCCCTTCCAACCCTCGCGGGATCAGGCAACGGTACGAGATGCGGACATAAGAACCCCGCTCCTCCGGGTGCTCCAGCTCCAGATAGGGATCCACCGTAAATCCGTGTGTGTCGAAGTTGCTGTAAGCGATGCAGATCGTATCGGGGTAGGTCCGCTCCAGCATCTGATCCAGAATCGTCATGGTGAATTCCCCGACAATTCGGCGGCGCTCGCGCGTGTCGATCAACCGTCCCTGATCGAAGGCATCACGGTACTTCTTTTTGGCATAAACCAAGACGTGCCAGATATCGAGAACGTCGGTCTCATCGGCGATCGTGAAATCGGTGTTGGTGTAGCTGGCGCCGAGGTTGCGGGGAGGCAAGCCCGTCCCTTGCACCGCTGGTTCCGAGTCGTCGGTGTACATCGTCTGGGCGCCAGCCGCGGCGGCAATATCGGCATTTCCGGTGGAATCGACGACGACGTCGGCCAGGACGACACCGCGTCCGAAGGGAGTGACGACAACGACTCCGCGAACCCTACCGTTATCGATGACGGCCCCGCTTCCCAGGCAGTTCATCCAGATATCCGCGCCGGCCTTCAGAAGCTCGCTGCGCCACCACTCCGATTTTTGCTCGATGACCCAGGCGGCCTCGCCTTGATTTACCTCCGCGGTAAACCCAACGCGATTACCCCAATAGTACGAAGAGATGGCCCCCGCGGTGCCGACGCCGCCCAAGGTTGCCAGGTATTCGATCACGAGGGTCTTGGCCCCCTGCCGGGCCGCCCCGATCCCCGCTGGGGCCCCGCCTGTCCCCCCGCCCACGACTACGACATCGTAACATCCCAGGACAGGGAGGACCGTAGCTGGTTGCGTGACGGTCGGCCATCTCAGGAACGGCCGCGTCCCGGTTAAAAGCTCGCCCACATCGTAAGGTGCTTCCGCCTTCGCGGGGGTCACGACGACTCGTGGTGTGTCAATGGTTTTACGATGGGCGGCCTCTTTAGCTGCTTCACGACCGATCCTTTCGCCCAATGCCATCAGGTTGCAGGGGCGCAGGAGAGCCGCTGCCTGTTCTCGGGAGACGGAGGCGCAGCCCCCCAGAACCCAAAGGCCACTTTGGCCCATCGCGCGAAAACAGCCGAGGGGAATTGCGTCCACCCCGTTCCACGGACCGCTTGCGACGTCCTGGCCTTGCATAGCATCTGGGGGGACCTCGAACAAAACGTCAGAAACGAATTGCTGTTCGGGATGGTAGATGAGACTCCTCGCTGCTTGATCGGCCTTGGCCCAGGAGGCCCAATCGTCGTTCTCCATCGGGAGCTCCAGCGTGTATTCGATCACGGGGAAAACTCCACTGGAGGTCTTGGCGCGATTTGGGAATGGACCGATGAACGGTGGCTCGATAATCCGCGAGGTAACGTTGGGAGCGGAGACGACACTGCCGCCGATGACAACCTTGTGAAATCGATGCGTGCCTTGTGGATAGGGTGAAAAGGGAGCACCGGACAACCGTGCGAGCACGGCGCGATCCGTGGCATCGATGACCGTCTTGGCCAGCACGGCCTGCCGCCCAGCGCGGTTCGCGATGACCACGCCCGCAATCTCACCCCCCGCGTCGCGAAGGATGTCGGTCGGATACGAGCTGTAGAGGAACGTCACGCCAGCCTCCAGCAAAGCGTCATCCAACACCTCCTTGACGTGCATGGGACGCGGTGCCGGAAAGGCTGCCCGGAGGCGACTTGCATCGTCGTGGCGCGGAGGGCCAACGATCTCGATCTCGCCCAATAGAATGCGATGGCAATTCTCGGCTTTCTTGATTTGCAGTTTGACCCTCTGCGTCTTTTTTCCTTCCAGCGAGGCCTCGATGACGTAAGGTTTGTCACCGCCGATGATGGCATTACTGCCCGCTTCCGCCCAGACGGGCGAAGTCCAGTCGCCGGATTCGTCCTCCACACTGTAAGAAAAGCCAGCTACTTCGAACGCGGACGCAGGGTCGCTGGAGCGCCGCCCGAACGCAATGACCCGGATTCCGCGAACCTCTTTGGCCTCCGCCAGTTCTACGAGGACGCTGACATCGCCGTTGTACTGCACGCTCTCCGTCGCGGCTTGGCTGCACAAACCGTCGCAGAGCCGCCGCGGCGGGTCCGTATCCGAGTGCTTCGGGTCCGGCTGCAGATCCGCCGAATATTGGAAATCGTAGCGATCCCCGTGGATCATCATGGATCGCCGGACAGGATCATCGAAGACACGTTTGGCAAGCGCGGTCGCCGGTTCCTCGCCCGGTTCCAGCCACAGTCGCAACGTGGCCGTCATGTCATCTCCCAGATAGGGTTGCGGAGCGGCCAGGAAGACCTTCGCACCTGCCTTGGCGGCCTGAACGGCAGCAGCCTCGGCCCCCGTGCTCCCCCCAACGACCATCACATCGACCTCTTGCACCACCGGAATTTCCCGAGGCGATTGATGAACGACGTCGGCCGCCAAACCGGTCTGCGCCGCCGAAAACAAGACTGCCAGACCCGCAAAGATCGCCGTGTGAGAAACGGAATCGTTCATTTGCGCATGCTCCCAATGAATACCAGGGTCCCAGACTTGCCTGCCGAAGCCCGAGTCGGTTTATCTTCCATCAACGTCGGTCGATGGCAACCATCGGCCCGCGAAAACGATGGACTTACATCTTGTTGCGACGCAATGTTCCCATAGCGTAGGATGTCGCCATGATACCGCGGTTTGGTGTCGGTGTCCACGCCTCGCACACATACCGGCACGGTAGACTTTGACAGGGATTCTCGTCGTTAAAGAACGACTCGCGCTCCTGCCCTCGCCCTCCTGCCATTTCGAGCGAAGCGAGAAATCGTGCGATGCGAGAAATCTTCTCGGCAGGGATTAAGATTTCTCCTCGCTGACGCTCGTCGAAATGAGATTGTTGGCGCTCGTCGAAATCACATTGCTGGCGATTATCGAAATGAAAACTGAGATAATCTCTGAACAATCCTTGGGAACCTCTGAACAACCCTCGGGAAGTTCTGATGAATTGTTTCAACCGTAATGAGACATTTTCGGGGTCTGATTAAGCAACGACTCC
>DYLS01000288.1 GCA_020721965.1 Blastopirellula marina
CTTTGGTCAATGCGGCATGACGCCTCTAATGTTCCGTGAGCGGTTACCAATTTTCAAATCCACGGCCTGCAATCTTGATGAATGCCTGCCTGACGCGGGACGGACAACGAACCAACGAATCGAGAAAAATTGACTGGGGATGTTGATCCTGTCAAAAATGAATACGTGCTCCGGTGCGCTTGCGTGGCCGAGGCAACGGCGATCGGCCTATTGGTCCGGGACGCCGCCCCATTTCGGAAGGAATCCCTCGACCGGAAACAGAGATGATAAACCCCTGCATTTGCGAGGACTCTTCGTCGCGAGAGCGGCAAGAGAGGCGTAGAGCCGTTGCGCAGAGCGGCCCACCTCGGCCGCGATTTTCGCTCCGGCATTTCCATCCGCCCCGCCTCGTCCTCTGGCTTCTGATCGCTTGGGTGATTCATCTAGGCGGTCCCGTCGTATCGGGCGACGAGGGCGAGATCACCCCGGCGAGCGAACAGGCATTGAATCGCGGCCTTCGTTGGCTGGCGCGAAATCAGGGACCGCAAGGGAACTGGACATCGGACGACCTGGGGTTGGTGAGCACCGGCGTGCTGGCCTTTCTGGCGGCCGGGCATCTCCCGGATCGCGGAGAGTATGGCGGACACGTTCGGTGGGCGATGGACTTTGTCATTCGCGGGGCCGACTCGTCCGGCCTGCTCAACATCGCTGAACCGCGCCGTGGAGTGTACAACCACGGATTGTCCACCTTTGTATTGGGGCAGGCTTACGGCATGACGCACGACCCACGGCTGGGTCCCACGTTGGACCGCGCTCTCCGCCTGATTGCCGATACCCAATGCGACGACGGCGGCTGGGACTACGTGGCGGCACGGCAACGGCAGGGGCACGATTTGAGCCTGGCGGTGATGCAGGCCCTAGCCCTGCGGAGCGCCGTGGACAGCGGGCTGGATGTGTCGCCCCGCGTAATTCAAGCGGCGATCCAGAGCGTGCGTGCCCATTACACCCCCTCCAATTGCCCACGCGACGCCCCGGAAGAAGAGCAAAAAAGGCACGCCGGCCAGTTCACGTACACACGTGGTGGGGGAAACGCGTCGGTGGCCATGGCGGCGGCGGGCGTCGTTTGCCTTCAGGAGTTTGGCCAATACGATGACTGGCGCATCGAGAAGAATATCCGCGTGATTCGCAAGGCCGTCCAGGAGAACACCTCCCCAGACCGCGCACGGCGCGAACGCCGCGCCCCCTTCGATGCTTATACGCTGTATTACGTGGCACAGGCGATCTATCAAGTGGGCGGCGAACCTTGGCGGGAATGCTACCCGCTGCTGCGCGACGCCGTGGTGGCCTCCCAAATCGAAGATTCGGAGAATCCCACCCGCGACGGCATGTGGGCGGCCCAGGGCCATGTCGGTGGTAAACCTGGCGAGTTGTACATGACCGCGGTGTGTTGCTTCGTGCTGGCGATTCCCAACCGCTACCTCCCCATCTTGCAGGAGGGACGCATCCAGGCACTGGAGCAACGGTTTTCGAAGACCGGCCCCTAGCGGTCCGATTGGCCCGCGCCGAGGCCATCTCCCTCGTGTCGGGTCATCTCACCGCTGGAGGCAGGGGAAAACGGGTCATGTCACCGTGGGAGGTAGGGAAAAACGTGCTATCTCACCGTTGGAGGTAGGCGAAAGCGGAGCAAACTCAAAGGGCAACCACTCACGGCTGGGCTATAACGGAGAAGGTGTGTGAAACAACGAGGTGTGTTCAGGGGTTCCAGAAGATTGTTCTGAGGTCCCAAAGAATTCTTGAGTGTGGAACGGACTGCCATT
>DYLS01000289.1 GCA_020721965.1 Blastopirellula marina
AGCGATGGCAACGAGCACTGGCGCCGGCCGGGCAAGACGTGCGGCACCTCAGCCACGCTCAAGGATGGGGTGTTTTACTGTTTTACGACGAGCGCATCTCCCTTCGATCCGAACCATGCATATTCGCCATTTGCCGTCTACACGTTATTGGAGCACAACGGCGATTACGCAGCCGCCGCGTCCGCCCTGCGCGCCCAAGGCTTCGGTATCACGGCCGATGTAGTCGACGCGGACCTGCCGCGAACAACCGAGCATGAGACGGCTGATCCGGGTCCAATCCCAGAGGAGCTTCTTCGCGTGCCGGGTTTTGTCTCGGAAGTCATGGACTTCTGTCTCGGCGCTGCCCGCTATCCTAGCGTGCCCTTGGCATTCAGTGGTGCGATGGCATTGCAGTCATTTCTGGCTAGCCGCAAGGTACGAGAGGAGGGCGGATTGCGACCGAACCTGTACGTCTTAGCCCTGGCTGGATCCGGGACCGGCAAAGGCTATCCGCGCAAAATCAATTCGTACATCCTCGGCCGAATCGGGCTGGGCGCAGCCATCGGGAACCAGATCGCCAGCGGCCAGGGGCTCGAAGACGAAATGCTGGTCCATCGCAAGATGCTCTTTCAGACGGACGAGATCGATCATCTGCTCCGCTGTATCGCTTCGCCCAAAGAGTCCTACTATAGTATGCTTTTGGCCATGCTGCTACAGTTCTATACCGAGGCCGATGAGATTCATACCGTGCGCACGAAGGTTCGAGACCGTGGCCACAGGGGCGAACCGCGGGGCGAGATCGACCAACCGGGCCTGGTGATCTTCGGCACCGCCACGCCCGAATGCTTCTTCGAGGCCCTCAGCCCGCAGCTGCTGACCAATGGGCTCTTCTCACGGGCGATTGTTGTCGATGCCGAGGAGCGAGGGCACAAACAACGAGCTCGAGACGTCAGCGAACTGCCGCAACGATTGATCGACATCGCGGCGTGGTGGCGAGATTATAACCCTGGCCCTGTCGATCCAGTCACCGGTCGCCGTCCCAATATGGATGATGAGCATCCCACCCCTGCCGTTGTACCCTACAGCGAAGAAGGTTTCGCGGTGCTTGACAGGTTTGCGACGCAAGCCGATGACGAATACGACGCAGCGACACGGACTGGAGATCGCGTCCGGGCCGTGGTGTGGACGCGAGCTAGTGAGAACGCCACGCGATTGGCCCTAGTCTATGCATGTAGCCGCAATCATCTTGACCCGTGCATCAATGAAGAGGCTGCCAAGTGGGCAGTCGCCTTCGTTGGACATCTGATTCGTCGCATGCTTTTTTTAGCATCGCAACATGTGGCGGAAAACCCGTTTCATGCAACGTGTTTAAAATTGCGGCGTAAACTACAGGCGGTAGGTGGCCAACTTCCACGCCGGGAGCTCATGCGCTTGCTGCGGGTCAAGGCCGCGGATTTCGACCAGATTGTCGATACGCTGATTCAGCAAGGCGATCTGATACCAACCGAGATTCCAACTCGCACCAAACCGGCTCTTGGTTATCGACTCCCATGAATTCTAGCCCGTCGAATCCGTCACGAATCCGTCACAACCGTCACGCGGGCGTGACGGATTTGGTTTATTTTGAGCAGAATGGGTAAACTGGTGAATTCCAAAAACAGAAATCCGTCACAATCCGTCACAAATCCGTCACGCCCATTTTGTGACGGATTTCGACGCCGTAAGTATAAAAATAATAAAGACTTCTATCTATCTCTCTTAAATCCGTCACGCTGTCACGCGGGGGTGCGCGCGCGCGCACGTGTGCGTGTATGCG
>DYLS01000290.1 GCA_020721965.1 Blastopirellula marina
AGTTTGCTTTTCTCGGCATTTCAGTCTCAATGGGCCTGTTGTTCCACTTCGGCCACGAACGCGTCAATCTGGTCTTCGGGGACCGTTCTTACGTGATACTCGTGCAGGATATTTCGAACGCGGCTTTTCGCAATGTCGCCATCATCGGAAGGCTCAAAGGACGGCACAACGATCAGCCGCGTCGGCCCGTCTCCCTCCGCACCGTGCCGCCGCAACAGGTCGCCCTCGACAGCCAGCCGCAGTGCGAGGCCGACCGTTGGTGCCTCCTGGCCAGAAAACACCTGCGGCTTCACCAGATTCAGGTCACCATTGCGGTATGCGTAAGGGATGTGCAGGCGGCTGGCAGCCAATGGTACAGTCACCGTAACGTTGAGCCTCGCCCGCCCTTGCTGCTCGAGCCTATGAAACAGGTCATCCAGCGTCGGGAAGACCGCCCGTGCTCTGGTGGACATAGCGAGGTGGAATGATCGTTTCAAGCTCTTTGCTCAGTGCCCTTGGGTTAAGCAGAAAGATGGATGGACCAAGGCCAATGCCGTCGCCGCTTCGGCCCCGAGTGGTTCGCCCTAGAGCGACATGCTATCGCAACTGGGGTCGCGGCTCAGCCGCTTGTGTGCGCAAGTGGAACTAGACGAGTGCCAGGAGATCGGTTCCTAGCTTCGAGTCGGGTGGGATCATGCGCAACTCCCGGATACCTCCCATCCAACTCTCCAGAAAGCCTTTGTCCAGCCAATCCTCGCGGGCCTTTGTCTGAAGGGTCGGCGAGAGTCGTTGGAAATGAGGGCCAACATCGACCATCCGCTCTGGCGCAAGGGATGCCAGGGGATTGGTCAGTGTTACGTCGCGTACTGCTTGGCCAAGCTGTTCGATCACGTTTGTCTCAGTGCTGCCCTTCATGGCCAGATGGAAGGGGCCATCCACAACGTTCAGCCCCCGTTGCCGCATCCCATGCGCGAGCACGGAGTTGAGAAGTCGGCCAAGCCACGTCATAACCACCAGATCGTCGCCTACCCTGAATGCGACGATTGAATCCGGCGCGATGTTGAATAGACTGGCCAATGACGCCCCGATGTCAAATGAATAGGGCAGCCATCGCGCATGATAGCGAGGGCAATCGAGGTGCTCGCCGCCGCCCCGTACCCGTTGTTTCGTCGCAGAACCGCCCGGCAGCAATTCATAAGACCGGCCAGCAACACGAATGCCGCCCGATTGGCTGCTGACAGAAGCCACAGTTGCTACCACCTTCCCGCTGTCTACATCGACCAGATCCACTTCCAACGGCGTCGGCTGGATGTTGCTGTAGACCTTGTTGCTTTCGATGAAATCCCAGCCGGCCGAAGCCGGTTGAATGATCTCACCCTGCTTATCCAGCAAGCCGGTCTGCACCATGTCGGCCAAGACTTCCTCGATGCAGGTCTCCGTGATGGCCGGTGCAAAACCCGAGGCAAACAGGTTTATGAACTGGTCCTTGACGCGTCGGTTCTTGGAGACCTGCCGGAGGTATGCGAGGAATTGCTGAACGAGCACTGAACATCGAAAGGGAGTTGACGGGCCGAAGGGCATTCCCCTCGAAGCCTGCCTTATGAGGGCCTGAAACATCAGTTCGCCGGCCCGATCCCTGGCGACGCATAGAGCTCGGGTTCGCCCATTGAGGCGTCGGCAGCCTCGACCGATTCGCTGGAGAAAGCTCGCCAACGAGAAGGGCGGGTCCATGCAAACAACGAGGTCAATGTCGCCGATGTCAATGCCCACCTCCAGGGTCATTGTTGCGACGCAGATCGCTTCAGAGTCGGA
>DYLS01000291.1 GCA_020721965.1 Blastopirellula marina
CGCAGAGGCGAAAGTCGGAGGCAGCCGAGGCGGACCTGGAGCCACCTTCTTGTTGTACTCCGGAGGGCAGGGTGTCCATCGTGAGGTGGAATCCGAAGGGCATGAGGAGAAGTACCGGGCCGTAGTCAAGGGAGCTGTCCCAATGACGAATCGGTCGGCCAAAGGTGGGACAAGGTCGAGCCTGCACTATGGAGGCGAAGGCGTTCTCATTCACCCACCGCACCAAGGTGTTTGCGGGCGGCACGGTACGGAAGAACACCGCGTGACCTCAGGAGGACTGGCGCGGTCTCTGGGTGGCGCCGGAGTAAGCGAGCCTATAAGCGAGAGCGAAGTGGCAAGCGACGCTGCGACAGTAGTCGGACGACCGCGAGGTACCTGAAGCACGGCGAAAGCCGCGTGACCGAGCAATCGGCAGTCGAGTGGGCTGGGGAAGGCGGTCGGCGAAGGTGGTTGGAAAGAGAGAGGAAGGCAGTGAGTAAGGACGTGGAGGAGGAACAGTTCCATGAGTGAAATACCCGTACATCCGCATCCGAGGAGACTGTCCGACTGGATCAATCCGACGGAAGCAAAGAAGGTCCATTCATTGATTGACAAGATTTATCAGCGGAAGAATTTGGAGATAGCCTGGGAACGGGTCCGAGCCAACCGGGGAAGTGGGGGAATCGACGGGCAAAGCATCAGCGAGTTTGCTGAGCAAGCTGATGAGCAATTGAATCGGCTGCAAGCGGAACTCAAAGGGCAAAGCTATCGACCTCAGCCGGTGCGTCGGGTTTCGATTCCGAAGGCGGGCAAGCCGGGCGAATATCGCATGTTGGGCATACCGTCGATTTATGACAGGGTGTGCCAGCAAGCACTGCTCAACCGGCTGGAACCGATCTTTGAGCCGGTATTCGATGAAGCCAACTTCGGCTATCGGCGAGGGCGATCAACACACGACGCTCTACGCAAAGTGTGGAAGGAGATCAAGGGTGGTCGGGAGTGGGTTGTAGATGCAGACCTCAAGGATTTCTTTGGGTCGGTAGATCACGACAAACTACTGGCGTTAGTAGCCCGACGCATCTCGGACGGGCGCGTCCTGCGTCTTATCGAGGCGATGCTCAAGGCTGGCAGCTTTGGTCATGGGCGGCTCTTTCCTTCTGAGCGGGGGACTCCTCAAGGCGGGGTTGTTTCACCACTGCTGAGCAATATTCTCCTAACGCCGTTCGATTGGGAGATGAGACGCAGGGGCTATCAGTTGACGAGGTATGCGGATGATTGGGTTGTTACCTGCGAGTCCGTGGCGGAAGCGCGTGCTGCTATTGCGGCGGCGCAGCGGATACTGACCGAACTGGGGGTGCAATTGCATCCGCAGAAGACACGGACGGTACATGTCCGGCATGGATTTGAATTTCTTGGGTACAAGATCAAGCGAGGGCGGCGACTATCACTGCCTGCAGCCAAGATCCGCAGTGGTGCCCGATCGGGGGAGCTTTATGCGTTTCCCCGAGAGAAATCGATCCAGCGGTTTATGGATCAGGTGCGCCAACGCACGCAACGGCGCGTGCCGCTCAATACCGAAGAACTGATTCAGTGGATCAACCCAGTCCTGCGGGGGTGGGGCAACTATTTCAGACGAGCCCACGTCCGAAAGCTCTTCAACCGACTCGACCGCTGGATCGTGCGACGCATCTGGTCGCATCGGTTCAAGCACTGGCGCTGTGCCGGCTGGAAAGTGCTGCCGGCAGCCAACCTTTATGGCGAGTACGGGCTGGTGAATCTGGTTGGAT
>DYLS01000019.1:0-41401 GCA_020721965.1 Blastopirellula marina
CCATTTTGGAAGAGTCATGACGGGCTGGGATGGCAAAGCGCCGGGAAATGATCCCCTAAGGGCCGGCTGGCCTCGCGCACTGCCCGAGACTTGCAAGGTGCTTGGGAATGGCGGTCTCGGAAATCGGGGTTTGCACTTTCCGTACAAGCTGATAGATTGTCCAGGCAAGGGGGCGGAATAATCGGTGTTGCTGGACCGCCAGGGCGGGCGGGAATTGTGAGGGCAACTGCCGAGACTGGTTCGACCCGATCACGGAGGATCGAAAGAGCATGGAAGCGCACGCCCTTCGAGCCGCCTTCTTGGCGGTGGTGACGATCTGCTGTTGCGGGGCCGAGTATCGCACAGCCAACTTCCTGATTCGGAACCCTGATCCGCAGTTTGCCCGGCAAATGGGCGAGGCTGCCGAGTCCTATCGCAAGCAATTGGCGGTTCTTTGGTTAGGCCAAGAACTGCCGAACTGGTCTCGGCCCTGTCCCGTGACGGTCCAGGACGGCCCTTCCCTGGGAGCTGGTGGTCAAACCACGTTCATTTTCGATCGGGGTGAAGTATATGGCTGGGAGATGGCCATCCAAGGGTCGCGAGAAAGGCTGCTGGATTCTGTCCTTCCGCATGAGATTACCCACATGATCCTCGCCAGCCATTTTCGACGCCCCCTGCCCCGCTGGGCGGATGAAGGTGCCGCCACCAGCGTGGAGCACATTTCGGAGCGCGAAAAGCACCGCCGCATGTTGATCCAATTCTTGCAAAAACGCCGCGGAATCCCGTTCAACAGGATGTTCGCCATGGAAGAGTATCCCCGGGACATCATGCCGCTGTATGCCCAGGGCTTTTCCTTGACCGACTATTTGATTCAAGAGGGCGGGCACCGGCGGTTTGTGCAATTCCTGGAGGCCGGTTTGGCCGACGGGGATTGGCATGGAGCGGTGCGGCAGATTTACGGATACAAGGAGTTGGGTGACCTGCAAAACCAATGGGTTGGCTGGGTTGCACAAGGCTATCCAGAGCGGCAACGCAAGGCTGTGCCGGTGGCAGTTGCGGTGTCGCAAGAGGCCGTTGCAGCCCAGCAGAATTTGGCCAGCGGGGAAGTCTCGATCGGGCCGCAGCCCCCGGGCGGCGCCTCGGTTTACCTCGCAGCGTCGTCCAGGGGTCAACCCGTACACGGTTCATCGAGCGGGGTGACACCCACGGTTGAGCCGCCATTTCACGCTGCCGCCGAGTCTACCCGTGAAACAAACACCGAGATCGACTTTGGTGGATGGCGTCCCGCAAGCCAAACCGATCCCGCAACCACATGCATCGGGCTGAATCAACAACAGCCAGCATCGGCCCGCGACCAGGCGCTGATGGCGACAGCTTCAACCGAATCGCAGGTAAATCACGTGGGATATCCCCAGCCGGTGGAGCGACCCAGGCAAATCATCCTGGAGTGGAGTCACCCCACGTTGCTTCGCTGAGTTACTCCTACGCTCACCTACCGGTCCCGACCGGCAAGGCTGCTTGTGGATGAGGTGTATTGGTCTGGCCGATACCGGCACCGTTCGTGATTCCGAATTCCTATGGCCGCATCCGAGGGTCCCTCGTGGACACGAAAAACAGTAGCCGAGAAGTCGGCGGTTGCTTCCAATACCAATCGCGCGACCGCGGAGGAGTATTGGATGGAGTCCCAGCTCCCCTTGGCTTCGCTCATGTTTGTGGCACCTCTGCTGATAGTGTACGAACTGGGCGTGGTTCTCCTCGGACCCGAGGCCATTCGCAACGGCGCCGAGGTCTGGATGCGGCAACTCCTCGCGGCACTAGGAATTGGCCAGTACTTCGTGTTGCCGATGCTTACGGTGACCCTCTTGCTGGTATCGCATTATTTCACGGGCCGACGCTGGTATGTGCCTTCTACGACCCTCTGGGGCATGGCGGTGGAATCGGTACTTTTGGCGGTGGTGTTACGGCTCCTTCTTGGGTTGCAGTCCGTGGTGTTTGGATACCTGGGCGGCTTCGACAAGACACCGCTCGACTTCCTAGCGGCACAGGCATCCCCGCCCTACACGAGCGAAGTGGCCGCCAAAGCCGTTGCCTACCTAGGGGCTGGCGTCTATGAGGAGCTAGTATTCCGGCTGATTTTTCTCACGGCCATTGCCAACGGCTTCAGGTTAACCGGTTTACCCGTCCGGTCGGCCCACATCCTGGGCATTTGCCTCAACAGCGTGTTATTTGCTGCCGCCCATTACGTGGGCCCCATGGGCGAGGCGTTCGGACTGTTCGGTATGTTGTTCCGACTAGTGGCTGGAATCTTTTTCGGCTTGCTGTTCCTAAATCGAGGCTTTGGTATCGCCGCTGGTAGCCACGCCGTTTATGACTTACTGGTGGGGCTAGTATAGTGCGAACCACGAAGATCGCTGCGGATATCTCCTATCAAGGCTTTTCTGCGCGATTCTTCCGGAGGAGTCGTTGAATGATACTTGCTAGCAGTTCGAATCCGTCATGCAGACGACTACGCACCGTCGGACCGTGAGCCAGCTTCAAGAGAGAGCGAAGAATTCGCAGGTCGTGAGGAGTGTCAGGTTCAAGATGCCGCCACGGCCCCCTCTCGCGGGTGGTGATGCACTTGATCGCGGTCATCTCTAATAGCCCCTCCTCCCCTCGCGTGACGCCAAAACCGCTGCGCTGCCGCGGTGCAAAAGGGACGCGCGGATCGGCGGTGGGCACGATCACGTCGTTGATCACCACGCATCCAACATCCAAACTGCGGGCCAAGCTCTCGGCTCCCTGTGCGGATCCGAAGATGGCGGCCCCCAATGCGTACGGACATTGATTAGCGGCTGTGACGGCCTGATCATCATCGTCAACCGCGACCAGACAGATGACGGGCGCGAAAATATCGGCTTGAAGCATTTCCATTTCCGGTCTGGTATCCGCCAGAATCAAGGGCTTCATCTTGGAATCGCCCTCGTCATCCAATTCACCGATTAGCAATCGTGCGCCCCCGGCGAGGGCCGCCCGGGCTAGGCCGATAACACGCGAACGGATTCCTGATTCGACGAAGACGGGCGCCACCCGCGAAGCCGACTCGATCAAACGTCGACATAGTTCGGGAAAACGAGTTCGGGCGACGAAAACGCGACGCGGCGCAATGCAAGTGGCGCTGCCGTTGAATTGCAGCCCATAGCATAATGCCCTACAGGCCAGGTCCAGATCGGCATCATGACGTACGAAGACGGCATCGCAACCAGATAGCGCCATGACTGTTGGAGTCAGAGTCTCGGCGGCCTGATGCAACACCAAGCGTCCTGTCTCCGCCGAGCCTGTTAGGACTACCAAGTCCACGCCGCGGCGAATCGCTGCGCGAGCAGCCTCGGGCGCTTCGGGCAAAACGTGCAACAGGCCGTGCGGCAATCCCGCCTGTTTCATGAATCGTGCGAAACACTCCGCCACGGAAGAGCTGCCAGGCGCAGGCTTCCACAATACCGCATTTCCGGCGGTCAATGCCTGTAGCGTCTGTACCCCGGGTAAAAAGAGCGGGTAGTTCCTCGGCCCGATGATCAGGACGACCCCTCGTGGCTCCCGATTGATCTCCACACGGAGATTGCCCAACCACCAGGGACGATCCCGGCGTCTTGCCCGCTTCGGCTTGAGAATCCGGCATGCGTTACGTTGCAAGAAGCGAGCTGCGTCGGCCAAAGGCAGGATTTCCGATGCGACGGTATCCTTGGGTCGCCGATCTGGAAGGGCGAATGCCTGGCACATCTCTTCGCAGCAGGCCGCCAGAATCTCTCGAAAGCGTTGCACGACGTGGAGACGCTCTGGAATAGCGAGCCTCTGCCATTCGCTCTGGGCAGCACGCGCAAATTGCAGCATGTCGCTAATCGAGTGGTTGGCGTCTGGTTGAACGTACAGGGCATCTCTCGACGTTCCGGTTTCGATGTCTGATGCTGAATTGGTGGAAGTCACGCCGTTATCACGCTCCTAAACACTCCCTTGGACTCGGTGGATGCAATTCTCGGTGGAGGCAATTATACAAATAGAATAAGGCCGAAGGTGAATTATACGGGAGGAACGACGTCGCTAGCGAACCGCTCGAGCGGAGCCGTGCGAAAAGAGAGTACGCAGCGATAAGATACGGTGTGAGGGCAGACGGGTGAAAGGCAACGGCGAGGGACCTCGACTGCGACGATAACGAGATTGCCAAGACTGGTTGGGGCAAGAGGGGCTTTCAATCCCATCACTAGACTTTTGCCTCTTGTATTCGCAAGCTTCTCCCGTCGCTCAGGAGATGGTCGGGGGAAGACAGTTTCCCATGAAAACGGCCCTCCTTTTTTTCTAAATTTCCCAGCACCTCAATTTGTCGCTGCCTCTCATAGGGGAATCGAGCAGTTTGCAAAAGTGCACTCATAACACCTGGAGTGAACCCTACCGCAATAGGTGGTGCAATATAATACTTAAATGTTATATGAGTCGCATAATGATGCTGGGCAATTGTCGAGGATACCTTGGAGAAGGATGGTGGCCGGCTGCTAGAGCGAGCAGAAATAGCAATGGCTCGTCAACAGCTTCTAATCGCATTGCTCAAGGCATTTCGGGATGGCTTTGGCCCACCCTATAGCTTGCGTGAGGTTTGACAGCTCGTGAATTGAAGCTCAACTATGTTTACGTTTGAGGGTCGAATTGTGCCATAGTACGAGACGGGGTGGACATTGACATTTCGGCCGCGTCTCCCTACGATGATCGTTTCGCCGTCGAGCCAGGGTGCTTTGACCTATTGCGACTCACCCGCATTCGGTAAGCGCACGCGACCCTCTTTTTGAGGGGGGATTTCGTTTTTTGCAGGATGGCCCCGTGTCCCGGGGGAGCGAGTTGAGCGAGGGGCGTTTTTCGGTTTGCGGCGTATAGCGTGTATAGGCGTAAAGCGGCTTAGAAGTGCTACTGCGCTATGCTTTGTTGGGAATCGTGGAAATTTCCGTGATTCGCCTGTGTTTAGCGGTTTGTGAATTGCATAGGGCTCAGGTTTTGTGCCACCATTTGGTAATGCCATGCCGCGATAAGCGGCGTGAGGAGCTGAGGTCGGCTTGTCGGTGTGCATGGCTGGCCGATGCGATTTGTAGCGTAATGCGAGTTATACCGTAAGTGGTCCGCGATTGTGGGGATGAGCTCTCTTTGCGGCGTGGCCTGGGACCGAGAGCGGGAGAAACAATGGCTGTTCCTAAAAGAAGGCAGAGCAACGCGAAAACGGGTTCGCGCCGTGCTCATGACCATTTGACCGTCCGCCCGTTAAACTATTGTCCGGAGTGCCGCGAGCCGATTGCGACCCATGCCGTTTGCCCCAAGTGTGGTTACTACATGGGGAGGACGGTGGTGGATGTCACGGCGAAAGAAAGGCGGAAGAAAAAGTCGCAATCTTGATGCGAGGCAACCTTGGGTAGGATCGCCTTTCTTTTTCCGGGCCAGGGCGCTCAAACGGTCGGCATGGGACGACGGCTTTACGAGGCCGTCCCGGCAGCCCGGGCTCTTTATGACCGCGCACGCGAGGTATTGGGCTACGATTTGGCCAAGCTGTGCTTCGAGGGACCGGCCGACGAACTCGATTCTACGGTGATCAGCCAACCGGCCATTTTCGTGACCAGTTTGGCAGCCCTGGAGTCCCTCCGCTCGGATAGCCCGGACGTAGTCCTGTCTTGCGAAGCGGCGGCTGGACTGAGCTTGGGCGAATATACGGCACTGGTTTTTGCAGGCGTTCTCTCGTTTGAAGACGGTTTGTGGTTGGTACAAAAGCGCGGAGAAGCCATGCAGGATGCCGCCGATGCGACTCCCGGCGGCATGGTAAGCATTCTGGGATTGGAACGCGCGGAGGTAGATCGCCTTTGTCGAGAGGCCAAGGGAGATGAGGTGCTCCAAATTGCCAATCTGTTGTGCCCCGGCAACATCGTCGTCTCGGGTACGACGGCGGCCTGCGAGAAGGCTGCCGAATTGGCATCTGGTTTCGGCGCCATGAAAGCCATACCCTTGGCGGTGGCGGGGGCCTTTCACACCGGCATCATGAGGCCCGCCGATTCTCGCCTCGCAGAGGCGTTGGAGAAGATTGCGGTGCATCCGCCGCGAATACCGGTTGTTTCCAATGTGGACGCTCGACCCCATCAAGATCCCGAGGAGATTCGTCAGCTCTTGATTCGGCAGGTTGTGGAACCTGTGCTCTGGGAAGATTCCATGCGATACCTGATCGCGCAGGGATTCGACGGCTTTTACGAAGTGGGCCCGGGTCGGGTCTTGCGCGGCCTGATGCGCAGGATCGATCGCGGCATGTCGTGTCAAAATGTCGAGGTGTAGCGGCTTTCCGCGATTGCGAGGAGTTCGAACGTACCGCGGCGGCGTGCTGGTCTGACCGCCGTCTTAGAGCTTAATTTGAGCCGGTAAGGCAGAAGTGCGAACTTTTTTGAGAAATAGCCTTTGGGAGTCCAGGGAATCAGGGAAATGACCGACGCAGTGTCTCCGCGGATGACGACCGATTTGAGTGGGCGAGTCGCCATCGTAACCGGTGCCGGACGTGGCATCGGGCGATGCATATCACGGACGTTGGCCCGCTGTGCAGCTACGATTGCCTGCGTGGATGTCAATTTGGCCGCAGCGGAGGAAACGGTCTCCCTGATTCACGCGGACGGTGGGCAAGCCGCGGCGTTCGCTTGTGATGTAACTAATAGCGATCAAGTGAACGCAGTCGTGGATGCAGTGGTCCAACAGTACCAAGAGCTGCATATTCTGGTAAACAATGCGGGGATTACCCGTGATGGCCTCCTGTTGCGGATGAAGGACGAGCAGTGGGACGCCGTACTCAACGTCAATCTGCGGGGTACGTTTTTGTTTACGCGCGCCGCTGCCCGTCACCTGATCAAGGTTGGCGGGGCCAGGATCATCAACATCGCAAGTATTTCGGGTCTGATGGGAAATCCTGGGCAGGCAAACTATTCCGCATCAAAGGCTGGCGTCATTGGTTTCACCCGCACTGTGGCACGGGAGCTGGCCTCACGTCAGGTCACCGTGAATGCGGTAGCTCCGGGATTTATTGCAACAGATATGGCGCAGGCTCTGGGCGAGAGTATTTTGAAGCAAATTCAAGATCGCACGCCACTGGGACGTTTAGGGGAGCCGCAGGATGTGGCCGATGCCGTGCTGTTTTTGGCAAGTCCTGCCGCGGCGTTTATCACCGGAACGGTGCTGCGAGTAGATGGTGGGCTTGCGGAGTAGAACGCACCGCATCGGCATCGGGCGATCGTGGAGGGCCTTCCCATCTTGGACTGCTGCATGATCTTGGGCGATCTGGACAGTTTCTGGGGTTTTCATTAAGGTAGTAGTTTCAGTCAAATGGCTGAAAACAATCGGAGCTCACGATCCGATTGTTGTGTGAATTGACGAATTTGGGATCGCGGTCGCATCACCAAGCTGGTGGCCAATGACCGTATGATTTTTGCAATGTGGTAGAGGAGTACGAAAGTGTCGAGTATCGAAGAACGCGTGATGAAAATTGTCTCGGATAGTTTAGGTGTCGGCCCGGAACAGGTAACCCGAGAGTCTCATTTTGTGAACGATTTGGGGGCCGATTCGCTGGACCAGGCCGAATTGGTCATGGCCCTGGAAGACGAATTCGATATTTCGATCCCGGAAGAGGTGGCGTCGCAGATTCAAACGGTGGGTCAAGCCATCGACCATATCCAGGAAGCGGTGGCCGAGGCCGACGGTGAGCAAAGTGGTGGTTGAGGTTGCAAGGCGTCCGGCCCCCAGGATGATGTTTGCGCGATCACAAATCTTCGCCTGGATGATAATGTGTTCCCCAGCATGAGACGACGTGTCGTAGTAACGGGAATGGGCGTGGTGACACCTCTCGGCTGCAAAGTCGATGAGCTGTGGGCCAGGCTTTGTCGTGGCGAGAGCGGCGTTCGGCCGATCGAGGGGTTCGATGTCTCCATCTTCAAGGTGAGATTTGGGGGCGAGATTCAGAATTGGAATCCGGTAGAATACCTCGATTCCAAGGAGCAGAAGCGGATCGACCGATTTGCTCAATACGCGCTCGTTGCGGCAACCGATGCGATACGCGAGTCCGGGCTGGATTTTGCCAAAGAGGACCGGCGGCGGTGTGCCAGCGTTATCGGCTCTGGCGTGGGCGGATTGGGCGAGATCGAGGCCCAGTTTCGCCGCTTGCTGGAAAAAGGCCCCGAACGGGTGTCGGCCTTCACGATTCCGAAAATGATGCTCAACGCGGCCGCCGGTTGTGTGTCGATTCAATTCGGCCTGAAGGGACCGGCCTACGGCGTGGTAACGGCCTGCGCCAGCGCCTCCAACGCCGTGGTTGAGGCGATCAAGGAGATTGAATCCGGCGATATGGACGTCGTGATCACCGGCGGGAGCGAAGCCGCCGTCACGCCCCTGGGGATCGCAGGTTTCGCGGCCATGAAGGCGCTGTCGGAACGCAACGACGATCCGCAACGGGCCAGTCGCCCCTTTGACCGGGATCGGGATGGATTTGTGCTTAGCGAGGGAGCGGGCATTGTGGTGCTGGAGGAGTACGAGCACGCGCGCAAGCGAGGCGCCCCCATCCTGGCTGAAATGCTGGGCTATGGCGTTTCCTCTGATGCCGGACACATCACGCAACCGGACGAAAACGGAGTTGGCGCCGCCAGCGCCATGACCGATGCCCTGAAATCGGCCGGTTTAGCAAAGGATCAAATCGACTACATCAATGCTCACGGGACTAGCACCCCGTTGGGGGATGTTGCCGAAACGGTGGCCATGAAGGCTGTGTTCGGCGAGTATGCCCATTCCGTACCCATTTCCAGTACGAAGAGCCAGCTCGGGCATCTTCTGGGGGCCAGTGGTGGCGTGGAACTGGTCATCTCGATTTTGGCCATTCGCAATGGTGTAATACCGCCCACGATCAACTTGGAGAATCCCGATCCTGCTTGCGATCTGGACTACACCGCCAATGTTGCCCGCGAGCGGCGGGTCCGGATAGCGATGTCCAACAGTTTCGGCTTCGGCGGCCATAATGTTTCGCTGATCGTGGGCGAATTGCAAAATGGCTCACGTTGATTCGCACCCAGAAAGATGAATGTACCCCACTCCCTGATGCCTTGCGCAGTGTACGCTTGTCGCCATGCGCTGACCGTCTGGGGTATGTAGGGGTGAGCTTTCACGCCGCTGAGCGGTTCCCGACGCCTGGCGTGTCGATGCGGATTCTTGTTCACAAGCCAATCGCACGGGCTGGAGGAGGCACGCCGATCGTGGCTATGGGAGTCGGCTGAACTCGGGTAGGATACTTACCAACTCTTCACGCAGGTATGCCCGAATGTCGCGAGCGTTTTCCATTTCCATCGCTCTCTTCGCGACCATTCGGCACTGGGCGACCGTCACGCTGCGGCAGACCTTCTTGATTTCGAGGATCGCTCCCGCCGTGACACTGAACTGCCGCAGCCCCAATCCGATCAAGAGCATGGTGTAAATGGGGCTACTGCTCATCTGGCCGCACAAACCTACCGGCACCCCATGTTCCTGCGCCGTCGCCAACGCTTGGGATAGCAGCCGAATCAAAGCCGGCTCGGCCGCGTTGTACAACGACACCACCGCACGGTTCGTGCGGTCGACAGCCATTGTGTACTGGAGGAGATCGTTGGTACCGATGCTGATGAAGTCCACTTCCGGGAGGAAACGATCGAGCATAACCACCGTCGAGGGGACTTCGACCATCATTCCAATCGGGATTTCGCGGCGAAAAGGGATACCGGCTTCAGCCAGTTCCTCCATGACATCTGCCACGACGAATTTGGCTTGCCTCAACTCGGCAAGCGTGGCGATCAGGGGGAACATGATCTCGACCCTGCCGAGCGCCGAGGCTCGCAGGATTGCGCGGAGTTGCGATCGAAACAGAGGAAGATGGCGCAAGGCCAGTCGTATGCTGCGCAATCCGAGGCATGGGTTACTTTCGGTTTCCCAGCCCAACTGGCGTGGCAACCATTCGTGCGGGACTTTGTCGGCCCCCAAATCGAAGGTTCGGACGGTTACCGGGCGATCACCCATGCTCCGAATGACTTGGCAATAGGCTTGATAATGTTCCTCTTCTTGGGGTAATGTCGATCGTCCCAGATAGAGAAACTCTGTCCGGTACAAGCCGATTCCTTCAGCGCCTTGTTCCAGGCAGGTTTCGGCCTCTTGTGGAAATTCGATGTTGCCCAGCAGGTGGATTCGCGTGCCATCCCGCGTTTCTGCCGGCAGACCCCGAAGATCGCGAAGCTCGACCTGTAACGCCGCGATGGCCCGAGATTGCGCCCGATACTCCTCCAACGTCACGTTGTCGGGACTGACGATGACGAGCCCGCGATCACCATCGACGATGATGGTATCGCCGCCGGATACCTCACCGAGAAACGGACCGGTACCCACAACTGCGGGGATGCCTAGCCCTTGCGCAACGATGGCCGTGTGTCCCCCGGGTCCGCCGGTCTCAGTCACAAAGCCTTGCACAAACCGGCGGTCCAACCTCGCCGTCTCACTCGGTGTCAGATTGGCGGCCAAGACCACGACGGGAGATTGCAACTCGAAGACCTCGCGGTGCGGTTGGCCCAGGAGGGATCGCAGAAGGAGTCTTTCGATGTCGTACACATCGTTGACTCGCTCTGCGAAGTTGGGATTGGGTAGGCGACGAAAAACGTCGGCGTAGCGTCGCAGCACTCGGCTGACCGCGCGCTCGGGGGCATGGTGCCTTTCACGAATGAGGCTCTCGATGTCCTCCCTCAGCTTTGCGTCCTGCAAAATCTCGAGGTGGGCGTTGAAGATGGAACCGGATCGCTGTCCCAGTTCCCGAATGACGGCATCTCTTTGGCGGGACAATTCGCCAACGGCGCTTTCCAAAGCCTCACGGAACCGCCGAATTTCTTCCTCCACCGCCGTACCTTCGATGAGGTGATCCGGTACGTCGAATGTCTCACGTCCCAAAACCATCGCCTCGCCGATGGCGATTCCCGAGGAGACGGCGATTCCCTGGAGACGCAGCATTCTGACTCGATTCCTTCTGAGAGCGATGGTATCGAGGCCACGCAGCTTCCGCGGTAGGGATGCCTTGGGAGTTCCACGGGAGACTATGCATGGGATTCGTGTTCCGAATCCGGAGCGAACTCCTCCTCGAGAAACTTACGGTGAGCAAGCAGTTCGAGCGATTGCAAGAGTTCCTCGGCGTCGGGACCCTCGGCCTCGGCCAACACTTCGTCCCCCTGGAGGGCGCACAGGCTAAGCATATCCAAGACGCTCGTCCCGTCGGCTATATCGTGGATTTCTTCTCTCGCTTTGCCATCTTCGCTAATTTTCCGTAGCAGTAGACGGCTCTGTGAGTTCAAAACCAGTTTACGAACCAGCGTGGCGGCCCGAGCGTGCAGCCCTGCCCGGTTGATAATTCGGATCGTGCGTCGAACCTTAGAGTTCGGCTTTTGCTCTTCCCGCGGATCCGTCTGCATGACCAACGTGCCTAAGCTACGGCTATGCGTGGGCGACATAAGAAAATCCCTGTCCGATCCAAGAAACAAGAAAGATGGGTTGCTCCTCGCAACCCGCTCTTCCCCTTCGGACAAGCAATGCCGCTAAGCATGTTCGCGTAAAATGGAAGCCTGTTCATTCAAAATGGATTTTCAATGCTTGTACGCCTACAAGTCGGTTTGCATTCAGGGAACGAACAGACGCCATTTCGCCACGAAACTCCATTCTATTGTAAAACTGTAGTGGATGCCAGAAACGTTGCCCCCCGCATTTGAAACTTGGACCGCTCGAAAAAGCCGCCCGTCGCTAGCCGGCGAATTTCCCTTGGTCAGCCTCTTCCAGCAATTGCCAGACTTCATCCGCAGATCTCGCCGTCTTCAAAAAACGCGAAAAACGGTCATGGTGAAGTTGTCGGGTGATGTATTCCAATGCCCGCAAATGGAGGCCAGGCTGATCGAGCGGAGAAATCACTAAAAAAAGTGAGTGGACTTTTTCACCGTCTAGTGCATCAAAATCCACTCCCTGTGGGCTGATCGCAACGGTGGCGATCAGGCGATCGATGCTGGCGTGCTTGGTGTGCGGAACCGCCACGCCGTGACCGATTCCGGTGCTTCCCTCCTCTTCGCGGCGAACGATAGCCCGCACGATATCCTCCAATTGATCCTCGGCTAAGGCTCCCGCTTGCACCAAGGCTTGGCACATCTCACGGATGATGGCCTCCTTGCTGTCGTCGACGTCAAAGTCGACCAGAATAGCATCCCGGACGATGAATTCGCTGAATTTCATTCATCCCTCCCCTTGAAGTTTGTAGGAGAATCGAAGGGGTTGCGATAGAGTTTCCGATTCTGTTGGCAGTGATGCACCCGCACACGGTCTCACGAGGACCACGCAATGCGCTCTCCGGTTGCAAGTACCGTTGTAAGTGTTGCCACAGTAGGCCGACAGGTCAGAGCTTAGCCGGGCGAGGCCAGTCTCACCCACGCTGTCGTTCCGTCACAAGGCCAAATCCTAAGTTTAGCACGCCGTCGCGTGAGCCACAATTAGCCCGCCGACTGGCCTGCACGGCAGCCGCCGACGGAACGCCTCTTCCGAGACCTGATCGGTATCGCATCCAGGCGACCGCGCTGGCTGATCCGCGCAGCCACCGCTCCGCGTGGACGTTCTTTCTGGCATTGTTTGCCAATGTGTCCAGGCAACGAATCTTCCCCAAAGTTAGTGAGAAGTCGCCAAGACTGCCTACTCAAGAGAGGGGGGGGATGGGTGAATTCTTGCCAATTTTGCGCGGATCGCCGTGCTTGACTATTGACATCCCTGTTTTTCGTGCTTATATATGTTGCATAGCCTGCGCAATGGGTAATAACGGAACAGCCCTTATCTTCTGCATGACGCCCGCAGGTAGCAAGGTTCGCCAGCAAGAGTTTGAGTTCATCTTCGAGGGCATTCTACTTTTCCCGGCGTCATTTCCAAGCAGAACATTTGCCGCCGGTCGGGTTCATCGCCATTTTTTCGTCTTCGGCACATCAGAGGAGATTCTTGCCATGCGGCTTAGCAGTATCTTTGGTCGTCGTTGGCGTTTGGCTACTCAATTCGGGCCGTCACGGAGATCAATCTTTACGGGACGATCCCAACGGCGAACGCGGGGCCTGGCCCTGGAGCCTCTGGAGCATCGGCGCCTTCTCAGCGTAGTCTCGATATCCGCGGACGACCTGGGAGGGAATGGTTCCAACAACACGTTGGCGGACGAATTTCGGCTAGTTCGTAACGGCGGCAACCTCGAAGTTTTCATAGACGGGAATCTTTCCCAAAGCCTGAGCCTGGCAACGCTGGATGGAGTCAGTATTGCCGGATCGAGCGATACCGACACTGTTGTGATTGACCTGTCGGGCGGCTTATTTACTCTCGTGAGTGGCATTTTGTTCGATGGCGAGCAATTGGGACCCAATACGACGCCGAACGACACTCTTGTTCTCACGGGTGATCCGGGAACAACCGTCGGCCGAGTTGGCTACTTTTCAGGGCCAAATCTGGGCGATGGCAGCGATGACGGGTTGGTTTTGATCGACCCTGGTGACAGTGCAGGTGCCGGCGTGAGCGGGGTGCTCAACGGAGATGAACTTTCTGTCCGGTTTTTTAACCTCCAGCCGGTAATCGATACGGTCCCTGCTACCCAGCTCGATATCTTTGCCACGAACGCCAGCGAAACGATTTCCGTCGTCAATGGACCGATTTATGGTGGCGACCAGACCGCGACCGTGAGCGCGGCCACGTTCGAAAGCTACTCCTTTGCTAATAAAAAGAACGTCACGGTCAATGCCCTGGACGGTTCGGACACGTTCGTTTTGAACTACTCGGTCCAGGTTCCGAGCTTGGAATTGCTGGACCTGTATGGCAACGAATTGACGAATGGTTTGTTGGAAAGCGACGATGCATTGGGCGAAACGTTCCAAATCTTGGCCACAGGGCCGGGCACCATCGCCAACCGGATGTTCGGTCAAAATGGTGCAGACGTGTACACCAACAGCGCGACAAAGTTGCTCGATGCTCTGCAAAGCGACGTGCAGATGTACGGGCAGGCGGGAAACTCGATCATCGATCTCTCCGATGTCAACGACGCCAGCGGCGACGTAATTACGATCGAGGGCAACAAGATTGTCGGTGCGGCTCCCGCGGCAATTGAGGTCTTTTTCGCCACGATCGAGGATGTCCGCTTTGAAGCCACTTCCGGCGATGATCAGATTACCATCCTGTCCACTTTTGCCCCCTTCCAGTATCGCATCTCTGGTGGGCCTGGCTCCGATGCGTTTAACGTTGGTTCTTATGACGCAGACCCATCGCCCGCCGTCTCGTTGGCTTGGGCACCGTACGGCACTGGCGTGAACACGATTGGGCAAATCAAAGGTGCGCTGACCATTGTGCCGGGACCCGCGTCGGACAGCGGTACCGACACATTGTACGTGGACGACTCCGGGGGACTGGCTGGCTATGGCGGGGCGATGATTAACGACGCAGCGGGCGGTGCGGTGTTGACTCGCACCACGACGCTGTTGGGGTTCGACGCGGCCGCGGACATCAAGTACGAATACACGCCCGGCGGTTCCGAACTGGAGAATCTTTTCATCCACACGTCGCAGGCGGCGGACAATTTGGTGGTCAATACCACGTCAGCGCAAAATACGGAGATCAACCTCGGGGCAGGTGATGATTTCGTCGTAATCGCTGGCGACTACCTCAGCGGCGCGAACGTTTTCAAAGGTGGTGATGACGCTGATACGATTTGGCTCAATACGTTGAACGACCTTGGCCACTGGTCGGTCTTGCCTTTGAGCCAAATTGAGATTGAAGGCAATAATCCGGCTGGAACCTTGGCCGGCGGGGACGTGGTTTCTGTACGCGAGCTGGGGGCCGGAGTTCCACGATCGCTCGGTTTCGATTATTCGGGAACCGGTGACGTAGTTTTGACAGGTCTTGCCTTGCCCGTCGACATCCGCACGGCGGAAGTGGTGGAATACCTGGGTGGCTCGGCAAATGACGACAGCCTGAGCGTTACGGGTACCGTCGCTGATGACCTGATCACCGTCGCGCCGTTGAGTGGCGACGGGGCGCGGGTCTTTCTGGGCGGCGATCCGTGGGACGGACCGGCGGCTGACGGGGACTTCTTCGATCAATATCCTGGCGTGGCGGGTGGCGGGGCTGGCCCCGATCTGCACCTCTCGGGAGCGGCCGATCTGTACGTCGATGCCGCTGGCGGGACTGCCAATCGCCTTTATTTCTATGCCCCCAGCGAGGCTGATTTCGCCGACGGCCCCTCGGTGGTCGTGCCGGGTCTTGGCACGGGAAACGCATACGATCAAATCTCGGTGACGGATTCGGCGGTCAGTGTATGGAATAACTCGGTGGGCGGACTGCTGCCAATCTCGTTCAACTCCGCGGCCTTGGTGCAGGCCAACCCGACCGACCGCGGACTCGTTGTAAACGCCGGCTTTGAGGCCTCCCCGGATGTCGGCGGTCTGGCTGACGATATTGACGTGACGCCATCCAGTCTCTTCGCCATCATGGTCAATGGTGGGAATCCCGTACCGACTTTCGCTCCAAACGGCGACCGGCTGCAATTCTCGGCTTTCGGGGACTTGGATATCTGGGCGGACAAAGGCGGCACGGTGAGCCTTGCCTATAGCGGCGGGGGAACCTTCCCTGTCGATTTCAGTTCCATCGAGGACCTCAGCCTTTTCGTGGGTGGCACCGTTAATCTGTACGGAGATAACAATGACCCCGGCGTCGATCAGAACGATCTTTTCGAGATCGTGGGCACCGGATACCAGTCATTCTCGCTATCGGTCAACGGTAGCCCGACGATCGAGCTTTCTGGTGTTACCGATTTGCATATCTTCGGCGATGACGCCTTGGGAACACCGAGCACTGGGTCGAACGATGTGGACACCCTCAATGTCACACCGTTTGCCGACAATTCGCCGACCGGCTGGGGTATCAACATCTCCTTTGATGAGGGTAACCCAGTGGACGGTACCGGCGCCGTCCCCGATCCGATCATTTACAACGGCTTGCCGGGCATTTCCGAGAACATCGAGTTGGTGCCCACCGGTCCAGGGGACGGCCAGTTGCGAGTTACCAACGCCGCCGACGGATTGCTGATCACGGTGATCAATTACACGTCCAACACGGGCTTCATCATCAACGGTAATGACGGCTCGGCAGGCGACACGGACGCCCTCGTCATTTCCGGCACCGATGGTGCGGACGACTTCATCGTCCAGAATGCCGATACCGTGGACGTGACGGGTATTTTCAGTGTCGATTTCTCCAACTTCTCGGTCGTTACACTGCGAGGCCGGGCCGGTTTGGATAGCTTCACCGTTAATCCTGATAATCCGGAAATCATCATTGACGGCGGCGTGCCGGAAGGAAGCCTGCAATCGAACGGCGATCGTCTGACGGTGGTGACGGGCGGGGCGTCTTTCAGTATTATCCTCGGCCCCGAGGGCGATCAGGGTACCGTTACGGTGACCGGAGAACAACCGATCTCCTTCGATCACTTGGAGACGCTGGAGATCGATGGCGTAGTGTACACACTGCCGGATTTGCAGGAACCGAACGACAGCCTGGATGGTGCCTCGGTCCTGGGTTCTCTCCCGCATCTGACCATCCAGGATCTGACGATTCACACCACGCAAGTGGGGACGACCAACGCCGACTACTTCCAAATCACGGCCCGGGATACGGGCGTCATGGTCGTCAACGTATTGTTCGAACGGGACGGCGTTGCGGGTAATTTGACGCTCGGTGAACTGGGGCTGGAGGTATTGGACGGCGCAGGCAATGTCGTTGCGACAGGTACGGCGACATCGCTTGGTGTCCAGGTCGCATTCCCGGTCGTTTCGCAAGAGCGTTATTACCTCCGCGTTTTCAGCACCGATAAGGATCCCAATACTTACACCTTGGAAGTCGAAAACTTTGCCGCGCCGATGCCGACCGCCGTTAGCTTGCACCCTGCCTTCGACACCGGCCGCGACGGAGTTGACGGCATCACGAATGCGGATAACCCCACGTTGCTGATTCAGGCCTGGTTGGCCGACTTCGCGGCGAAGGGGATTCCGGTATTGACCGCTGCTCAAGCCGCGGCGGGAACGCCGGGCGTGGCGGTGGAAGTCTTCATCAACGGTGTCAGCGCCGGTTTCGCTGACCCGTTCGGGCCGTCGAACAACGTCTTCTCGTTCGCGATGCCGGCCGGTTTGCTCGCGGCGGGTGTGCCGGGCGGCTACACCGGCTACCCCAACGCTCATGGTTGGATGAATTTCGTGAGCGCTGCCGTGCGGGTGTTCGACCCGCAGGTCGCACAGGCCACGGATGCACGGGAACTAGGCGTGCCAGCGGTGGTGACCTATGACCCCAATACTCCCGATATTACCGTCGCTAGCCTGAGCCTCAATCCAGCGAGCGATAGCGGTATTGCGGGTGACGGGATCACGAAGGTCTCAGCCCCGACGTTTGGCGGCGTGGCCGAGGCCAATGCCATCGTTCGCCTTTACGCTAATGGCCAGCTCGTGGGCCAGGCGGTGGCAGGCGCCGACCTGAGCGATGGTGTGGCAGGCAACGGCTTGGGGGCTTGGAGCATTACCAGCCAAAGTTTGGTGGACGGTGCGTACACGTTCGCCATCACCGAAGAAGACGTGGCGGGCAACGTAACGAATATCGCGCAGAGCCCCACGGTTGCTCTGACGATCGATGCGACGCCACCTCAGATTCCCACGATCGACTTGCAAGATACGGATGACACGGGACGGTCCGATTTGGACAACGTGACGATCGGCGATCCGACGCAAACTCCGGGCGTGGTGGATGTCCGCATCTCGGCGGAGCCGGGGAGCACCGTCTGGGTGAAGGACGGCGAGACTGTGATCGCGGCGTTCCTCTTTGACAACACCTTCGATTTGACGGACGGACTTGCGGACGGATTCGGTATCCTGACCATCGACTTCAACGCCAACCAGCTCGCTTACAACATTCCTGCCCAAGGGCCGCACCCGCTGACCGTCGAATCGATCGATGTCGCAGGAAATGCCCGGCAATCCGAGCAGCTCTTGGTCACTGTCGATTTCACAGCCCCGGCCCCGCCGACAATCAATCTGGCCCCGTACAGCGACTCCGGTACGCCGGGCGATGGAGTTACCAACGTGTCGGCTCCGGCCTTCTATGGCTTTGCGGAGGCCAACGCCATCGTGCGCCTGTACGTGGATAACGGCAGTGGTCCGGTTCTTGCGGGATGGACGTATGCTCACTCCGACGAAAGCGACGGCAACCCAACGGATGGGCTTGGCCTATGGGAGATTACTTCCGAACCGTTGACTGATGAAGAGTACACGATTTGGGCGGAGGCCGAGGATCTGTCCGGCAACATCAGCGGTGAATCGGATCTCATCGGACTCGAAATAGACGCGACGCCGCCGCAGATTCCGACGATTGATCTCCAGGATGCTGATGACACCGGCTGGCACGACAAGGACAATGTGACCATTGGGGATCCGACGCAGACTCCGGGCGTGGTGGATGTCCGCATCTCGGCGGAGCCGGGGAGCACTGTTTACATTAAAGACGGAAATACGATCGTCGATACGTTCGTGTTTGATGGGGCCTTCGATCTCACGGACGGTTTGGCCGATGGCTTCGGCATTCGGACAGTGGATTTCAACGCCAATCAGCTTGCGTTCAATATCCCTGCCCAGGGGCCGCACCCGCTGACCGTCGAATCTACCGATGTCGCAGGAAATGCCCGGCAATCCGAGCAGCTCTTGGTGACCGTGGATTATACCGCTCCGCTGACGCCCAGCTCACCCGACCTGTTGCCCAGCTCTGACAGCGGCGCCTTCGACAATGATAACGTTACCCGAATCAACGCTCCGGCCTTCCAAGGGGTCGGGGAGGCCAACACGCTGGTGCGCATCTGGGCAGAGGATGCGGCGGGGCAAATCCGCCTGGTGGGGCAGGGAACTGTAGGCTCCGACGAAAGCGACGGTGATCCGGCGAACGGATTGGGTGTATGGGAGGTCACAGTTGAACCGCTCGATGACGGTGTGTACGACATCACCGCCGAGCTGGAGGATCAGGCAGGCAATATCAGCCAGTGGTCCGAGGCACTCACAATTGAAATCGATACCTACGTGCCGAACACCGCATACCTCGATCTCACGACGGGCGACGATACCGGGCGGAGCAATATCGACAACACGACGCTCGACAATACGCCGATCTTCACGGTGGGCACCAGCGATCCCAACGAGGCGATCCACTTGTTGGCAAACAATTTGCGGTACCGCATCTACGACCGTACCGAAGGCAGCGGCGACGTGCTGATCTACGACAGCGGGACTTTGTTGAACGTGAATTCGGTGAACACGGGACCGCTGGGGCCGTTGGCCGACGGTGTCCACAACCTCAAGCTGGAAGTCGAAGACCGGGCGGGAAATATCAGCGATGACTTCTTATTGACCGTTGTGGTCGATACGGCGGCCCCACCGGCGTCATTCGGGGAGCCAGGACCCGCCGATGACGGCTTGCATCCGGATAGCGACACCGGCCTGGTGAGCATCCCGGCGACGCTGACGGATCGGATTACCAGCGATACCACGCCCACGCTCTGGGGGCGGACCGAGGCCGACGCGATCGTTCGCCTTTATGCGGACGTCAACGGTAACGGGGCCATTGATGCTGGTGAACCCTTCCTGGGGCAGACGACGGCGGTACCGCTGGATGGCAACAACGCCGAACCGAACGGTTATTGGGAGATCACTTCGGCGGTGGACCTCAATGACCCGGCCCTCTTTTTTGCCCAAGACGGCCTCCGCCGTTTGCTGATTCAGGCGACCGATCCGGCGGGGAACAACTCGGCGGTTCAACAGCTCGATATTTGGATCGATACGCAGGGCCCGCAGGTGGAGAACGTGTTCATCACGGCGGCTCCAGCGTTTAATCTGTTCAATCCCAAGCCTAGCGACGGACCGACGCCGCCGGTCGATCAGCTTTCGATTCGGGTCAAGGACTTACCCAATCGCGCCACGGGGTGGCTGTATGAGGCATTGGCCGGCAATTTGGACCCCGGCCATTTCAGCCTGGTCGGCGATGCCAACGGGACGATCCCCATTCAGTCGGTGGCGTTCGTTTCTGACCCGGTGGTCGATGGCTCGCCGGCCAGCGGCACGATCGTGCTCGGGTTTGCCCAGCCTCTGCCGGACGATCGCTTCACGCTGACGGTCTCTGACGAACTGCGCGATCCGGCGGGAAATCGTTTGGATGGCGAGTCCAATGCCGAGGAACCGCAGGATCCACCGCTGTTTCCGACGGGTGACGGGTTGCCGGGCGGGAGTTTCGTGGCCCGATTCACCGTCGATAGCCGACCGGAGGTGGGCGTCTGGGCGGCGGGGTCCGTTTGGGTTGACACCAATGGCAATTCCGTGTTCGATCCCGACAACTTGGATCACACCAATCGGGATATCATCTATGCCCTCGGCTTTACCAGCGACGATGTGTTCGCGGGCAATTTTGCCTTGTCCGCCGGCGACACCGCCGACGGCTTCGACAAGCTGGCTGCTTACGGCCGGGTAGATGGCGACTTCCGTTGGTTGGTGGACACGGACAACGACGGGGTGCCGAACATCAATCTTGTGGAACCGGCTGTCGTGAACGGCCTGCCGTTCGCGGGACGCTTCGACGATAAAGATGTCAACGGCGACGAAGTCGGCGCGGTGACGGCGTTCCCGTCTGCGGGAGAGCCTTCCTACTGGTACTTCGACACGAATCACGACTTCCAGGTGGACTACACCTTGACGAGCCAGTTGCGTGGTTATCCGGTCGTGGGCGACTTCGACGGGGATGGCTTCGACGACATGGCCACCTGGATGGATGATACCTTCCAGATAGACCTGGCGAATGGCGTCCGGCGCGGTTGGGACGGTGTGGCAGACGCTACGTTTCGGTTTGGTTTCATTGGAACGCAAGAGCGCCCAGTGGCGGCAGACATGGACCAGGATGGCTACGACGACCTTGGTCTGTGGGTTCCCAATCGCAGCGGTCAGACGCCCGGCGAGGCCGGCGAGTGGTACTTCTTGGTCTCCGGCGGGCAAACCCTGCTGAATCGCATCGTGGTCGATCCGATCCAGGGATGGAACATGATCGAGTTCACCCCGAAACCGTTCGGTAATGACATTTACCAACAGTTCGGTGATGAGTTCGCTCTGCCGGTGGTCGGCAACTTCGATCCGCCGGTGGTGCCTCAGTTCGGCGAGACCGGTGTCACGCTGAAAGGGACCGGGAACGACGACGTTCTGGAGATCGTCGCCGGCGATACCGCCGCCAATTGGACGATTCGGCTCAATGGCGAGGCACAAGTACTCGACGGTGCCCTGACAACCTTGACGGTAAACTTGGGCGGTGGGGCCGACCGGGTTGTGTTCACCGGCACGGCTGGCGACGATGTGTTGGAATCGGAGCCGGGGACGTTCGTCTTTTCGGGTACCGGATATGCGATCACCGTGTTGGAAGCCGAGACGTTGACGGCCAACATGGGGGCGGGTAACGACTCCGCGCTGCTCCACGACGGCGTCGGCGACGAGACCGTCACCGTGTGGCCGGGCTTGGTGGCAGTCCAAGGCGACGGCTATCAGGTCGCGGTGGAAGCTGGCGAGGATGTCCGCGTCATCGCTGATCGCGGCGGTTCCGACGTGGCGTTGCTGTACGATTCCACGGGAGACGACGTGGCGGAGATTGCGGCCGGTTCACTGGTGCTGCGCGGCCAGGCTTTCCGCTCGGAGGCGGAAGGGTTTGAGTTCGCCCATGCCATCGCGCGGAGCGGCGGCAGCGACGTGGCCCACTTTGTCGGCAGCGCTGGGGTGGATGAGTTCGTAGCCCGACCCGACTACAGCACGATGCTTTCCGGGGGCCTGTTCCGTCGGGCCAAGGGATTCGCGTCCGTGGACATCGCCGCCCCGGCCGGGAACCAAAGCTGGATCAAGCTTGTGGATGGCGACGGTGACGATACCTTCACTGGGTCGCCGACGGGAGCCAATCTGCGTGGTCCGGGCTACGACATCGCCGTGTTGGGCGTGGCCTATGTGCACGCGTATGCCCGGGGAGGCGGCAACGACGCAGCGGTCCTGAACGGCTCCGATGGCGACGACCGTTTGATCATCGATGACCGGTTCGCCAAGCTGTTTGGCGATGGCTACTTCCTCCGCGCCAAATACTTCGAGACCGTGACGGTCGATACTCTGGGTGGAGCCGACACCGCGAAGGTATGGGATACGCCGGGCGACGACACCTTCACCGGCGGCCCGAATGGCTTCACGTTGCGAACGCGGAAGCAAGCCTTCCAGGGAGCTGGCTTGGAGACCATCCAGGCTCTGTCCACCTACGGCGGCCAGGATGCCGCTTATCTGTACGATTCGGCGGGTGACGACCTGTTCACCGGTACGCCCACGCGAGCGACCCTGAGCGGGGCTGGATTCCTCCTGCGGGCTTCGGCCTTCGACTATGTGTATGCGTACTCGACCGGCGGCCGGGATGTTGCACAATTGACAGGCTCGACCGGGGACGATATGTACACGGGTGACGCCGTTTACGGTAAACTCGCCGGTCCCGGTTTCTTCCTGCGGACCAAGAACTTTGCCGAGGTATCGGTGGCCTCAGGTGGAGGGGCGGATATCGGGCGGTTGACCGGTTCGGCAGGCGATGACTCGGCGTTTGCCGATGGTGTGGACTTCGTGCTCCAGAACCTGAACTTCGTGCGGAGCCTCAATGGCTTCCGCAGCGTGCAGGTGAAGGGAACGGGTGGCAACGATACCGCGGAGGTGTGGAACGGTACCATCCAGCACGAACTCCTTCCCATGGATGGAGGCAACCCGCCGGTAGATCCCAACGCGGTCACCGCGATGTTCCAGCAGTTCAACCGGGTGAGCGTTCGCAATAGTGAACCGACGGGCGATCAGGAACTGGAGAACGTTGACAATATTACTTTCCTGTGGTAGTCGCCCGATTGCACCTGTTTCAGACCGCTCGTCGAGGTAACTGCCTCGTGTGGTTATCGGTTTGAAAACGCTATTTCGGGCTGAAATCGCGTTCCCTTCCCTCCTGACTTGTCAGGGGGGATTTTTTTGCTGGATCGTCCTCGGGGGGCACGGATTGTCAAAATGCAGCCCCATGTGCGTGCTGGATCGGTTTTGGCTCGCGGCCCAGCATCGGGGCCTACCAATCGGCCGTGGAATGCGGTACATTCGGCAGTTTGGTGGAGCTTGTGTTGTCAAAGGCAACGTGGTTTTCCGGCCCGCTCATTGAAGTTGGCATTCCAGACGAGGATCGATCATGGCCCTAGAGGAAAAGCCCAACCGTAACACTCATCCGATTGACGCGGCCCCCGGGGAAGAAGATTCGCCCGAAGAAGAGAACGAAGAAGAATTTCCGTTCGAATTACCGACGGCCTTCCCCTCACCGCCGGAGACCGAGGAGGGATTCGACGAATTCGACGAAGATGATTTCGACGATGACTTTGACGACGATTTCGAATTTGAGCCGGAGTACGAGCAGGAGATTGAGCGGGAATTTGGAGATGGTGATTCCGCCACGGAGGAAGAGCCGGCGGAGCCTCCGCTTCCATTACCCGACGAAGAAGAGCCAGACCTGCCCGATGACGATGAGGGGATCGCGCCTGACGAGGGTGAAGACGAGGAATTTGACGAGGATTATTGAATCTGGCGAAGCAATCGTGTTTGAAGAAGGGCGGCGGAGCATCGCAGGCGGAGGACGCTAAATCTAGCGGATTGAGCGGAATATCCCGTTTAGCAATTCCGTCGGATATTACTACAGCGCAAGGTTGTCCGCTTGACTCAGCATCTTGTGATGATGGGGCATAACGCCTCGCAATCTATGCTACGGACATAATACAATCGGGCGGACTTTGTGATGTTATTTGGATCGGTGATCTATGCCGGAGATGGCATCGGCAAAGAGGGAATACTGGCATGGCAGAAGGTTTGAGTCCCGTTGCTCAAGCGATACAAGATGCTGCGGTAGCGGTTCGTGCGCGCTGGCCGCAAATGGCGCACGCGGGGATTATTCTGGGAACGGGTCTGGGCAGCTTGGCCGGTGAAATCGAATCGACCGTCACCATACCCTACGAATCTATCCCTCATTTTCCGCGTTCCACAACGATCAGTCACGCTGGACAATTGGTTTGCGGTACGTTGGCAGGTGTGCCGGTGATCGCCATGGAGGGGCGATTTCACGCCTACGAAGGCTATAGCCATCAGCAGATCACGTTTCCGGTACGAGTGATGCGGGCGCTGGGAGCCAGGTTGCTGATCGTTTCCAACGCCTGCGGCGGAATGAATCCGCAGTATCAGCGTGGCGATATCGTGGTCATTGATGACCACATCAATCTGATGAACGGCAATCCGTTGATCGGACTCAACGATGAAACGTTGGGACCTCGCTTCCCGGATATGTCGCGGCCATACGATCCTGAACTGATTGCCCGGGCGATGGCGATTGCCAGGCACGAAGACTTCACCACGCATCGCGGGGTCTATGTTGCGGTTACCGGACCGAATTTGGAGACGCGGGCGGAATATCGCTTTCTTCGCGGCATCGGGGCCGACGTGGTGGGTATGTCCACCGTGCCGGAGGTGATCGTGGCAGTGCACGCGGGGATGCGGGTGCTGGGGTTGTCCGTGGTGACGGATATGTGCTTGCCGGACGCTCTGGAGCCAGCCGTCGTCGAAGAGATCATCGCCGTGGCGGCCGCCGCGGAATCGAAACTGCGAAAGATCGTCCTGGGCGTCTTGAGTCAGGAATCGCAACTCCTTCGGGAAATGAGCGGAGCTGATCGCTGATGTTGGATCATGGCGGTCGGCGTGAAACCGGCCTCGAATCGACGTTCCGAGGAAGCAGGCTGCGCGTTTTCTGGACCGACGTCATGGTCCCAAATCGCGTGGGATTCCCCCGGCGTTTCCTCGCAACGCGTGAAAAGGACAGTCGCTAGGCTGGTTGAAAGTTCTACCTTCGTAAGATCGATGGCGAGATAGCATGTTTGACCCTGTAGATCGGGCTTTGACGTTTCCGCAACTCGAGGAGCGAATCTGCAAGTTTTGGAAGCAGGAAGATGTTTATCGCCGCTGTCTCGAGCTGCGTCGGGGGGGGCTGCGATTCGTGTTCTACGAGGGGCCGCCCACCGCAAACGGTCTGCCGCACCCCGGCCACTGTTTGACGCGAGCGATCAAGGACCTGTTTCCCCGGTACAAGACGATGCGGGGGTATTTTTGCGAGCGTCGGGCAGGCTGGGATACGCACGGCCTGCCGGTCGAGGTGGAGGTGTGCAAGGAGCTGGGGATTCACTCCAAACAGGAGATCGAACAGTTTGGGGTGGAACCGTTCATCCGTCGCTGCCTAGAAAGCGTCTTTCGCTATACCAAGGAGTGGGAACAGCTTACCGAGCGAATCGGCTTTTGGATTCGGCTCGACGACGCCTACGTCACGTACCATCAAAGTTACGTGGAAAGCGTGTGGTGGGCCCTGAAGGAGCTGTTTCGCCGCGGACTCCTCTATCAAGGGTATAAGATCGTCTGGTGGTGGGCCCAGGGCGGGACGGCGCTCTCCGCCGGTGAGGTGGGGCAGGGCTATCGTCAGGTTGCCGATCCGAGCGTCTATGTTCGATTTCCACTTCTTGATGAGGGCGACGTCGATTTGATCGTCTGGACGACAACGCCCTGGACGTTGCCTAGCAACCAGTTCGCGGCTATTCGCCCCGATTTGGCCTATCGCCGGATCCGCTTCGAGGGGGATGATCGGGATTGCATCTTAGCCGCGGCTCTCGTCGATACCCTGGCTCAGAAGTTGGGAAAATCGTACCGAGTGGTGGCTGAATTTGCTGGTGAGCGGCTAATCGGAAGGCGTTATCGGCCACCGTTCGACTACTACTGGAAACGCTTGGGTGATCGAGTAGGACGGCTGAAGAATGGTAGCAGCGAAGCTATTGCGTGGCGGGTGGTGGCCGCCGATTTCGTGACGATTGATACCGGAACGGGCGTGGTCCATCAAGCACCGGCCTTCGGAGAGGTGGATTACGAAGTGCTCCTCCGCGAGCAGGAGCGATTCTTGCATGGGGAAGGCCCGACTTTGATTTGTGCCGTGGCCCCGGACGGAACTTTCACTGCGGAGGCCCCAGATTATCAGGGGCGCTGGGTAAAGGACTGCGATCGTGACATCATCCGGCAGATGCGAGCCTCGGGCACATTGCTTCACTCAGAGCAGTACGTGCACGATTACCCGTTCTGTTGGCGGGCGGATGAGGATCCCTTGATCCAATATCCCCGAAAAAGCTGGTTCATTCGTACCACCGCCTTTCGAGAGGCGATGTTAGCGAACAATCGGCTCATCGGCTGGTTGCCAGAGAATATCCGAGACGGGCGGTTTGGCAACTTCTTGGAGAGCAATGTGGATTGGGCGCTGTCTCGCGAAAGATTTTGGGGGACTCCCCTGCCCATTTGGGTGTGCGAGCAGACGGGCGGGATGGAGGCCGTGGGATCGTATGCCGAGCTGCTGGCCAAGCCGGGTGTGCAAGGGACGGAGGTCTGGGAGCAAGCGAAACAAGCGGATCCTGGCCTGGCCGAGCATCTGAAGGTGCATAAGCCGTATATCGACGCCGTGACTTATGCTTCTCCCTTCGCCGAAGGCGCTCGCATGAGGCGGGTGCCGGAGGTTATCGACTGCTGGTTCGACTCCGGTGCCATGCCGTTTGCGCAGTGGGGCTTTCCGCATCAGCCGGATTCAGCGGCACGCCTGTCGGAGCATTTCCCTGCCGATTTCATTAGCGAAGCCATCGATCAGACGCGGGGATGGTTCTACAGCCTCCTTGCCATCAGCACACTATTATTTGGGCCAAAAGAAGATGAGACGGCGGGCGGTTCCTCACGCTTTCGAACAGAGACTGCCCCCAAGATCGAGTGCCCCCACCCGTTCCGTAACTGTGTCGTCTTGGGACTGATGCTGGGCGAAGATGGGCAGAAGATGTCCAAGAGCAAGCGGAATTACCGCGAACCCCAGGAGATATTCGATCGTTACGGCGCGGATGCGCTGCGATGGTACTTCTTCGCCAATCAAGCCCCCTGGACGTCCATTCGATACAACGAACAGGCGATCCGGGAAAGCGTTCCCGAGTTCCTGCTCCGGTTGTGGAACGTGTACACCTTCTTTGTGATCTACGCCAACATCGACGGCTGGAATCCGGCCCAAGCCTTGGCCGGGCCTGTGGACGATATGAAACCTGAGGTCTTGGCGGGCGGGGCTGGTTATCGCCCTCCTCACGAGCGGGCCGAGCTGGATCGCTGGATTCTCAGCGAGCTGCATGCCACCGTGGACCAAGTTTGCCGGTCGCTGGATGCCTTTGACAACTTGTCGGCAGCTCAGGCCATGCAGGCTTTCGTGGATGCCTTGGCCAATTGGTATGTGCGCCGCAGTCGTGCCCGTTTCTGGGCTGGGACATGGGATGGTGCGAAGACAGACGCCTATTGGACGCTTTATGAGTGTTTGGTAACCACCGTCAAAATGACGGCTCCCTTCGTCCCGTTCATCTCGGAGGAAATATGGCAGAACTTGGTCGCGAAACCCTTTGGCGAACGAGCTAAAAAGAGTGTTCATTTGTGCGACTACCCTCTGCCATCGCCCGAGTACCTGGATACCGTTTTGTGCCAACGCATGAATGCCGTGCGAGAACTGGTTTCACTGGGGCGCTCGGCCAGGGCCGCGGCCAAACTCAAGGTTCGCCAGCCGCTGTCCCGAGTGGAGATCATCCCCGCGGATCGCACTCACGAAGACTGGCTCAAGGAGCACGCGGAACTGATCTGTGAGGAGTTGAATGTCAAGGCCGTGGAATGGCCGGTGAACGCAGACCAGTATGTCGTGTACTCCGTACTGCCGGATTTCAAACGGCTAGGTCCGTGGTTGGGGCGAAAGTTACCCGCTCTCAAGGCTTGGTTGACTTCCGCGGATGGCGCCGCGATTCAGGCGTCCCTGGAACGTTCCGGTTGTGTGCGGGTTGAGCTTTCGGACGGTGTGGTGGAATTGACACGGGAGGACGTGCAGGTACGTTTGGCAGCTCGACCCGGCTGGACGGCCGCTCACGGCACCCAGGGCGTTGTCGTGCTGGCCACGGAGTTGACGCCGGAGCTGATCGCCGAAGGCTGGATCCGCGATCTCGTTCACGTCATTCAAAGCCGTCGTAAAGAATTGGACTTGGATTTCACGGATCGAATTCGAATCGGTATTCAAACCGATTCGGAGTCCTTGAAAACCGCGATCCGCGACTTCGAGGACTATCTGAAGAGCGAAACGCTTGCCGTGCAGGTAGTCTTCGCGCCGATTCATAGGGCGGAAGGAAAGCAACTGAGGCTCGGCGAGAGCGATCTGGAACTGTTCATCGTGCGTGACGGCCAATTCGCTCGAGAAGCATGAGGATGGTCCAAGTTGGGCTGGCGGGCTTCCGTGCCTGACGCTTTTCGTGACGACGGACTGGTTGAGGGCTGCGCGTATTCTTTACGCGCGGCATTTGTTGTTCGGCTAATCCTACAGCGCAGGATTGCTTCCTTCATTCAACATTTTGTAGTGATGGGACGCATCGCCTCGCAAGATATGCTTCGCTCGTCATGCAATCAAGCGGACTTTGCGCTGTTCGGCTAGCCGTTCATCGCTCAGCGGCCTGCCAAGTCCGGAATCCCGTGACAGAGCTGGCTAGCTCCATTAGGAAGACCTCAACGGACAACTAGGGCTGGGCTCTGGCTTGAGAGGTTGCGGTTCAAAGTCATCTGGATTGACCCAGCCGGCCTTCAACGACTCGCCTCGCATAAACCGTTCATAGAAGCCGCGGTTCGCCTCGTCGGCATACGGGTAACGATCGAAGACGTCGCCTTGTCCGCAGATGCGAGGATCGCCTTGTGTTTGTAGCTCCTCGGTCATGATTGCTGCGAGGCGGCGTCTCGTATCGTCGAATTCGGCTTGCGTGGCCAGGTTGTGGAGACATTGCGGGTCGGCTCGCAAGTCGTAAAGTTCCTCGGCTGGACGCAAGCCGAAACACAGTTGCCAGAAGGAACGATTCTCGCCGGATCGGTACAGTTGAAGAATCTGTGATTTGGTTGGGCTGCCGTCGCAGTTCAGATAACCGGTTTCGGGATTACCGGCCGGCCAGCGATTCGGTTCAAAATTCCGCAAGTAGAGCCAACCATCCGCGACGATTCCGCGAATCGGATACCCCCAGTCGTGCGGACGACCAACATCGTGACGTTCTTTGCCGAGGAGCACGTGATCCCGGGACGGATCGACCTTGCCACCGTGATGGGCCTGAAGAATGGGTACAAGGCTCTTTCCCGCCGCCGGAAGCATGCCCGACTCATCCCAATGTATTCCCGCGAGTTCCAAAAACGTCGGGGCGAGATCGGCGAAGCTGACGAAATCCTCGATCACTCGGCCGGGAGCGGCAATGCCTTTCTTCCACATCATCGCGAGTGGTAGATGGGCGGATGCCTCGTAGCATTGCCCCTTTTCGCGGGGGAACGGCGCGCCGTTGTCGGCGGTGACGATGACGAGTGTGTTGCCTAGCATCCCTTTCGCTTCGAGCAAGTCCAGCATGCGGGTGAGATGGCGGTCGAAATGTTCGATCTCGAAAACATAATCCAAGAGGTCCGTCCGTACTGTTTCGTTGTCGGGCCAGTAGCCTGGCACAGACGTGATCTCATCGATGGATTTTCCGCCCTTGGAAATGCCGGAGCTGAATTCGTAATCGCGGTGCGACTCCCAAGAGCCATACCAAAAGCACCAGGGTTGTCCTTCCGGGACGGCGGCCAGGAAATCGGCGAAATTAGCCGCGTAATCGATTTTCGAGATGCCGCGCGTGGGCGGCGGCGCCTTACGGGCATCGAAGGCTCGGCCAGTCACGGCCCGCGGCGATCCGTTTGCCTGACGCGCAACGCCCGGCGCCCAGCCCTTT
This sequence comes from Blastopirellula marina, assembly GCA_020721965.1. Lineage (GTDB taxonomy): Bacteria > Planctomycetota > Planctomycetia > Pirellulales > Thermoguttaceae > Thermogutta. The sequence continues at coordinate 30,035 of DYLS01000019.1, forward strand.
CCCGTCTTGCCGACGAAGTACCCATGCTCCGCAAGCGTCTCCGGATAAACCTTGAACTTGCTAGGGAAATACGCGACATGGTTGCAGGCGTCCTCCAGTTGCCAGGAGTTGCGGCCCGTAAGGATGATAGCACGGCTAGGAGCGCACTTGGGATTGGGCGTGTAGGCATTTCGGAAAAGCAACCCTTCGCCGGCCACACGATCGAAGCCGGGGGTACGAACCCAGGTGCACCCGTAGGCCCCCATGTGTGGGAAAGATGCATCGTCCGCGATGCAGAGCAGGATGTTGGGGCGATCCGGCAATGCGGCTTCCTTCGCAGCCGCGACGCATGTAAGCTGGGGGGCTAAAAAGCAGAAAGCTAGGCCAAACGCGAAAGCAATTGGCGATATCGCTCGCCAAAAGTCTCGGGAAAGAAAGACGGCCTGGCTGAGCGATCGAATGTGATTGAACGATCGATCTCGGTTAAACGATAGAGCGAGGTTGAACCAGCGCGTGCGGCTGCCGAGGCCCAATCGCCGCCGTGATGTCCGAACCGTGTAGCGGGCCTTCAACATGCTCACGCCTCCCTTCGCCAAAAATACACGTCATTCGCCAGGTGCGGGACGTAAATCGTCATTCAACCTATTCACGTTCACGCAAGAATCTGCTCAAACAGTCCCCGCAGGACTGCTTCATTGACAGGTGCCGGAGTTAGTTTCACCGCCTCCGGTGTTGCACGCAGGGCATGTTGCACCAGACGGTCCAGGTAGTTTGGCGGTGACTCCGGAGGGGGAGTGATTTTTTCTGGGAGTTCCGCTTGTCGTAGGACTTGAGAAATCTTATCGATGAGAGCTGCAATCGCCTTGTCGTCGTGGAACTCCGCGATCCGACAGCCACAGGCCAACTCTTTTAGGACATCCTGCGCGGTTTCCGCCATGAAACGGATGGCGGCCGGTCCCGCGATAGCGACACTCTGGCCGTGGGGAATGCCAAAAACAGCGCCCAGGGCATGGGCCAGGGCATGGCCGACGGTTAACCCCGTGAGATCGTAGGCTGCTCCGGACATGGTTGCCGCCAAGGCCAATTGAGCCTTGGCTACCGCATCCCCTGCGTCGTCCAAGGCCCGGGGTAGGTGGTCGAGGATCATCCGAACGGCGTGTCCGGCCAGGATCGCAGAGATAGGATTCGCCATTCGACTGAGGCAGCTTTCGACGGCCTGGATCAAGGCGTCGGCAGCGCAGGCGGCAAGGATTTCGGGCGGACTTTCTGCGAGGAGGTCGGGATCGATCACGGCGATCCGGGGGTGCAATCCATCACCCACCATGGCCGCCTTCGTCGCAAATTCCCAACCGGTAACTTCCGGCGGATAGTTGAACACCGCAACGGAAGTGACTTCGCTGCCGGTCCCGGCCGTGGTGGGAACCGCGATGACGGGGGCCGATTCCGTGATCCGCCGATGCGATTCGTTGGCGTTCGTGAACTCCCAAGGCGTGCCGGATAGTTTTGCGAGCGCCCCGATCCCTTTGGCCACGTCCAGCACGCTTCCCCCACCTACCGCCACAATCAAGTCGGCTCGCACACGGCGATAAACGTCGGCTCCAGCGATCACGAGCGACTGATCAGGCTCGGCGTCGACTTCGAAATACGTCTCTACATGGACCCTTGCCGCGCGTAGGGCGTGCTGCGCTTTGCGATAGATCGCCTCCATGCCGGAGGCATCCTTGTAGCCCACCAACAATGCCGTCCAACCAAAGTCTTGAGCCAGCTCTCCCAGTTTTCGAATTCCCCCCCGACCGAACCGCACCAAGGTTGGCAGCCGAAAAGTCCAGTTGTGTAACATGCCGGACGAGTCTCCGTAAAAGTTTATGCGTCGTGCAAATCTGCCCTAAATTAACCTCAACCATACAGAAAACGTGTTCGTCCCGAATGAAGGGCACCGCGTGCTAGGCCGCAGTCCACCTTCGTTTTTGTCGCTTTCGGGCCTGCGAGGCCGCGCCTATTTGCGATCTTCGAGAGCCGTAGCCGACGGATCGGGCGGATGCGATCGGGCATACTCCGTGAGGGCGAGCAAATTGGCATGGGGCGTGCCACGCGGGACCTCGCACCCTGTCCCAACGATGTAGCGCGGCCTGGCCTCGGCATGGCAGCGGCGGATCGCCTGGGTCACGTCCTCCGGATTGCCGTTGCGGAGGCATTTGACCGGGTCGATGTTGCCTAGCAAGACTTGTGCCGGTCCCATTTTTTCGCGGCCCGCCGCCAGTGGGACCATGAAGTCGAGGTCCACGATCTCACAACCCAGGCTACCCATGCCAGACAAGATTCGATTGGTATTGCCGCATATATGCAGGCGAATTCGCCCTCCTATTTCATGAATGGCATCGACCATGCGTTTTTCATAAGGAAGGACGAATTGATCGTAAATCTTGGGACCAACGAGGGATGCAGCGGCGTCTCCCACGCCGATGATGTCCACGCCGGCTTCGATCTGCGCCTTTGCGAAAGCCAGCTCCATCTCCAAGACGAATTCGAACAAGTCGCGGATGAATTGGGGATCGTCGAAGAAATCGGTCATCAAAGCATTGATGCCGCGAAGGTCGGCGGCTTCGGCACAAGGCCCCTCGATCCAGCCCTCGATCAGCAGCTCTCCGCCAACTCGCTTGCGAAAAAGCTCGGCGGCACGGACTCGATCTTTCATGCGGCCTCCCCCCAGGGGGTTCGGCACACGAAGGCGGGACAGCGTCGTCTTGTCCGAAAGCAGGGCCTTGTCTTCCACAATCGCCGGCGGCTGATCCTCGAAATACTGGATCACGGCGCCACAATCGGCAGCTTCACGGGCAGGGTCGGAGATGCAGGAGACATAGTCGAATCCAAAGATTTCCGCTGTCTTGAGCTGAGCATCCACCAGCACCCGGTGGTCGGTTGCATAATCGGCGTAAGGAACGCCCAGGATGTCGGCGGCAAACATCATGGTGATGGGCATCAACGGCAGATGATCGCAATTCCCCGTCGCGATCATCTCCAGCACGCGTTGGTAGCTGTTCATGGTTGGCCTTCCCGGTGGCCTTGCTCGGCCCTTGCGACAACCCCTTGTCCCCCGTTGCACGACAGCGTACTTGACCACGAATTGCGCAATACTTCGCTTATCGCAAGCCATGATAGCCTTGCGTGCCCAACGGAATCAAGCAGGCGGCGACTCAAGAGCCGAGGATGGGAATTGACATCAACGTGGGGAGATGGTGGGCACGATTCCAAGACGCGGGGCATCCAACGCAGCGCAAGTGGAAAACCTCGCTTTTACGCTATCCATTTTCTTCTGGCCCTGTGCGGGCTGGGGAGGGAACCGCTCGAATCACGTCCGCATCGAAGGAGGCGGCAATCTGGTGGCCGGGCGGAACGATCAGGAATTCCGCCGGGTCCCATTTGCCGTTGACCAGATTTCGCAGAAGCCGCATGTTACCGGCCAGGGATTCGAATCGCCACTTTCGTTGTGCCGCGCGTTCCCGTGTAAGCCTTTCCAACTGGTCGTCCCGCGCCGTCCCTGTGCGGATGTAGGCCATCTTGCCATAATTCCTGGCAAGATCGCCCAATTGCGCGCGAAGGTACTGAGCGTTCTCTTCGCCGTATTTTCGGACCCAATCCTCATAAGTCTCCAGCAGACCCAGTTTGCGGACGATGGAATCGGGACCGTGCTGGGAAAGATCTTCGCCCCGTTCGATCCATCCCGGTGTTTGAAAGTACACCCCCGGATTGTCGTAAAAGTAATCCAAATAGCGCTGCTTGTCACCGAGAAAGATCGTGATGCAGTCGTGGGCCCGGGGGACGACCAGGGGAATACTTCGTGCCGCTAGGCCGACCAAACCATTGTTGCAAAGCCCATAGGCCAGCGTGACGGCATCGTAGCGCGATTCCTGGACGGATGCCAATGCCTCGCGAATCCGCGCCGACATCACCACAGGGCCGACATCGTGCAAGCCTTTGGGGAGAAAGGCGACATCCACGATATGGGACGCATCGGCAATGGCTCCGCAGACCTCTCGGTAAAATATCTCGCAGGCAATCAACTGGATTCGCACGCTTCCGGCCCCTCCCCATTTCCTCAGCTATTATCGAGCGGCTGAGGCTATTCCCGGCTGGAATTCGCTGGGAGGCCAATTGGATACTTTCCGACCTGTAAAGCAGTTTGGAACATGGCCACAATGTTTTCTGGCGGGCAATTGGCCTGGATATTGTGTACCGAAGCGAAGACGTATCCTCCGTCGGGGGCCAGTGCCGCGATGTGGGCCTGTACTTCGGCGGCGACTTGTTCTGGCGTACCGAAGGGCAAGGTTCTTTGACAGTCGCATGAGCCACCCCAGAACGTCAATTGATGCCCAAACTGTTCCTTGATCCGGCGGGGATCCATGCCGCGTGCCGTGGTCTGGATGGGGTTGAGGATATCTACCCCCATTTCAATCAGCATCGGGATGAAGTCGAAAATGGCGCCGTCATTGTGCATGAACACCTTGAACGGTGTGTGTTGATGAATCCAATCCAGACCTTGCTTGTAAAAAGGGAAGATAAGGCGGCGAAACATGCGCGGTGAGAGAAATGGCGCGTCTTGCGTTCCGAGATCGTCGTTGAATTGCACGATGTGTACGAATTCACCAACTGCCGCCGTGAAACGTCGGAGATTCTCGATCCAAGCCTCTACCAGGCGTTGGTACAAGGCCTCCACGTACTCTGGCTCTTGGGCCAAGGTCATCATCCAGGCCGAAAAGTCGCCCGTCCCCAAGCCGAAGAAAAGCTCGTACGGTGGTCCCATGGGGGCGATGATGGCGAAGTCGGTGTTTTGATAAATGGCTTCTGCCGCAGCCCTTAGATCGTCCAATTCTTGCTGTGAAAAGAGCGGCAAGTCCAGGGTTTCGGGGTCGGCGTGGGCTGCTCCAGGGTACGTGTCCAACCGGTCGAAATAGAATCCGTCCTTTGGCATTCGGGCCATCGGGCGGCCATTCGAATGGTACAGCGTTAGGCTGCCGTCTTCCTCTTCAACGGGCTGGAAGCCACCGGGCACATCAACGGGCGTCCCGTCGAACAGCTTCCACGGTTTCCAACCTTCATTAGGGATGCCGAACGCAACAGCCTTGCGATTCAAGCCGATGACATCCACCCCGAATCGCTCGAGGATCGGCCGTTCGACTTCGGCCAGCATCTGATATAAGTCGTAAACCTGGGTCGGCGTGGCGATCCCCAGGTGCTGTTTGAGGCGATAGTATGCCGAAGCGGCGATGCCCGACTGCCTCGTCCCGCCCAAATCAATGGGGACCCGATCAGGCTCCTCGTGGTTCAAAGCTCGCAGGACGCGTTCGCGGGAGAGCATGTGTCGACAATCGTCACGCAAGAGGGCAATATGGCTTGCGACTATCGGCCCAACCGCTCGCGAATGGCCGCGATAAAAGCGGGCGAGGTCCCGCAACAGCCGCCGATGAAGGCGACTCCCGCCTCCACGAACTGCGGGATGTACGAGACAAACTCTTGCGGTGTCATGGCGTAGACGGCCTTTCCGTCGACGATTTGCGGCAAGCCGGCGTTGGGTTTGATCCAGACCGGTCGATCCGTAGCGGCTCGGAGTCGGCGAGCGATCGTGATATACCCCTCGATTCCCTGGCCGCAGTTGGCGCCAATGACATCCGCTCCAGCGTCGGAGAGCGCTTCGGCAGCTTGTTCTGGGGTGGTGCCCATCATGGTGCGGTCGCGGTTCTTTCCGGAGTCGAACGACATGCAGGCAACGGTGATCAAGCCTGCGGACTTGGCTCCGCGAATCGCAAGCATCGCCTCGCCGAGGTCCGACATCGTTTCGATGACCACGGCGTCCGCCCCGGCCTGGGCCAGTGCCCGCGCTTGTTCGGCGAAAGTCGCCTCCAGTTCATCCGGGTTCTTTTCGCCCGTCATCAAAAGGACGCCGGTTGGGCCGATGGAAGCGAAGACTTTCGCTCGATCTTGTGCCGCTCGCCGCGAGATGGCAACGCCGGCCTGGTTGATTTCGACAGCCCGGTCCGCTAGCCCTTGTCTGGCCAGGGTGATGCGATTGGCGCCGAACGTGTTGGTAAGAATGACTTGGCTACCGGCTTCGACGTATTCGCGTGCCACGGCCTCCACGGCTTCCGGGTGCGATAGATTCCATTCGTCGGGGCACACGCCGATAGGAAGCCCGCGCACTTGCAGTTGGGTCGCCCACGCACCGTCTGTGATGACAGGCGTTTGCCGCAAAAGTTGCTCTAAAAGAGAGACGGACATAAACGATCGCCTTTCCAGAAACAGGACACGGTCGCCCGCTTTGGTCCGTGTCGCCTAGCCTGCGTCAACACGCGTTGCTTAGCCCGCGTAAAAATGACGTACTTGCATGAGAGCGTCGAAGCCATCGGCTTGGAGCACGGCTCGCAAGCATTGCATGGCGGGATGGTCGTCGGGCAGCAATTGGTAATTCCTTTTGACCGAACCGATGATCATGTCCAGCCCCAGGGGCATGGCGATCGTCAAAAACGCGCTCTCCAGGGCACTTTTCACAGGCGTACCGTCTTTACGTTTTGAGGGTAGCATGACCGTGAAGTTGCTCAAACCGACCGACATGTGTACCCCAGCGAGGTCGGGGTCGTTGTAGATTTTTTCTATGGCGGCAAGGAGGCGATTCAGGTTGCCCTCGGTATCGCCCGCGATCGGCGCTATCCCCGGATCAATGATCAGGTCGTCGTTCGGTATGCCGGGGTAATGGGTTCGTGCCGCCTTTACCAGGTCTTTCGCGGCTTGGTAGGTTTGGTCCGCTGTTCGGGCCGGGACGAGCTTGCCCGCTTCCAGCAACTCCGTGGCCAGAAGGATCGGTTTGAATCGCCGAACAGCGTATAGTTCCCACATTTCTTCTCGCGCCGGCGTAATCGAATTGAGGACAGGGGCCTTGCCCGCCGCGCGGTCGGGTTGAAATGCGGAAAGACCTGCCCGAGCGATCGCCGGATCAGGCGTGTCAATGGACAGTGCCTTCGTGGTCACTCCCTGAACTTGTACAACGAGATCGGCCATGAACTCGGGTGATCTGGCACCCACGTTGACATCGATGTAGGTCGCCCCGCCTGCGTCCTGCATTCGGGCGAGTTCGAGGATGCCGGGAATGTCCCCCGCCTCGAACATGGCCTTGGTGGATGGTACGGAATCGTTGATCGACTCCCCAATCATGGTCAGGCCTTGGATGGCCATGCGACGTCCCTCCCGGAATCAGGCTCAACAATCGATACGTAAGTCCCTGTCCCGATGCCTTTCAAACAAGTTCGCAGTATATGGATATTTGTTTTACCGCCCTCTTTCAAGAATTGCGAGCAAGCCCTCGACGCGGGTGCGATACCTCGATCTTGGAACCAACTTCGTGATGCTGCCGCTTGGTCATACCGTGGGGAGAGACATGCCGGCTCAGGCATGGTCGCCTTCGTGCTCCGTATCTTTTGGGGCGTGATGGTCCCGGTCCAAGAAAGTGTTTGCCCAGGACGATGTGTGCTGGAGATCCGCATTGTAGATAACCGGGGGACCCTCCAAGAATCGGTCCGTTTCGCCAAAGGCCTTCAAGCGTTGATAGACCTTGGCCCACAGGCATTCTTTGTCTTGCAATTCGCATTGGCCGTCCGAGGAACCACCGCATGGCCCATTGCGACTGCATTTGGAGCACCAACGCTTGGGGCAAAGGTAAGCACAGTCCGGTAGGCTGCAATCCCCGCAGTCCTGGCATCCATACATGGCAAACTTGACATATCGCTCGGCGGTGTAGGCAGCTTTGGCGGGCAACGATGACGGCCGTTTGTCCCATCGCCTGTATATTCGCCGCAGTAGTCCCCAAAGTCCCCGGTCGCGGGTGAACGCCCAGCGATGGACGAAACGAGAGATTCGATAGCCGATGGTTGCGGCTTTGTTGCGACGAGGTCGTTCGAGTGATTTCAGGTATTCCCGATTGATGCGGTCGGGGGCACTCAGCCCCGTTTCTGGATCGTGTTCGAAGAAGAAGAACTCATGGGGCAACGAGAAACGGATTTCGGGAAGGAATTGCCGCCAGTCATCGGGACCAAAAGATTCGGCCAGTTCGATTACCCGGAAGAACGCCTCGGGGGAATTCATGCCTCCGAGATAGCCGCCAGCGAACCCAAGCCCCTTAAATACGGCCAATTGCTTGGCTGCCAACTCGCGAAAGAATGGAGCGCCGCGGTCTGGGCCGCCACCATACTTCTCGCAAATCGCCAACAGTTCATCGCTGACGACGCAACCCGGCAGCCTACCATCATGAAAAATCTTGGCGATACCTCTTGTCAGAACGTAGGCATTGCCGATCACCGGCACGTTATGGATACCACGGGCGTGCAGGAAAAGCTTGACCTCGTGGAATTTGCGCATGTCGTAGCCCAACTGAGTGATTACCCATCGGGCGCCAGCGGCAATCTTGCGGATCAACTTGAAGTATTGGGGGACGAGTTCGTGCTCATGCCGCTTGAATGGAGACACGGCACAGCCGACGTAAAACGACGCGGGGGCCAGCCGATCCTTGCCTCCTTTGCCGTTCGAGATTTCCAGGCCACGATTCATGGCCGTCAACAGGCTGATCAAGCCAACGGAATCCAGGTCGAAGACGCCGCTGGGCCGTCCGCCGAAACCGGTCACAGGGTAGTCGCCGGTCAAGGCCAACACATTCCATAACCCCTGGGCCGCCAGACGCCAGGCATAAGATTCCAGCCCACTGCGGTTCATATCCTTGCAGGTGAGGTGAATAACGACCTTTTTCTGCACGTTCGGTATGTCACGCAACAAGTCAGCCAGGGCGTCGGGCGGGAGCATGGGAGAACCGCCCGGATTGTCTGTGATCGAGATCCACGCGATACGAGGATCCAGGGCCAATTCTCGGGCCAATACCACGGGTGGCAGCTTTTCCGGGTCTGTTGGCAGCCCTCGCGTTGAGACGATCTCTGCCCCGTAGATGAACGTTCCACCTTCGACCCTTCGCCGGAAAGTGTCCCGTTCCGGGGATGATGAGCCGCCGCCAGGCCGCGACGGCCCAGCCTCATGGAATTCGGACGGCGAACCGGAGTTCATGTTTCCATGTCCCGCAAATGCTGCCCGAAAGGAACGGCTTTTCACCTCCTTGCGAGTACAGCCCGGGCCATATTTAGTACCACAGCGCAGCGTCCGCGTTCAGTACCACAGCACAACGTCCGGCTGACTTCATGATGTGCCCAGCTTACGTTGCGAGAAGATATGTCCCCACACCGCAAGATTGTGCCATCACGGCATAAGGTTGTACCAGGCAAACAACCCTGCGGTGTAGTATTAGCAGGTGGCGCTCTCGCTCCGCGACGGTTTTGAAGCGGGAGGAGGATGACGGAGTGAGTCAGACGCTGCTCGGGGTATCATCGGGCCAGCCCCTCACGCCGATGATGACCGCGTTTTCTCGATTGCGAGTGTTAGGCTGTGGTTGCGAATTCGGATACCAGCCTGCGTGCGAGGGCCACTGCCTCAGTCGCGTTTTCGCTGTAGCCGTCCGCGCCGATCTGTTCTGCGAATTGCGGGGTAAGCGGCGCACCGCCCACCATGACCCGAACCTTGTCCCGAAGCCCTGCCGATTGTAAGCGATCGACGACCGCCTTCATGTTGACCATGGTGGTGGTCAAAAGCGCCGACATGGCGACGATGGTCCCCTCCTTTTCTCGAGCCGTGTCGACAAACTTATCGGGAGGTACATCCACGCCCAGGTCGATGACCTCGAATCCAGCACCTTCCAACATCGAGGCGACCAAATTCTTGCCGATGTCGTGCAGATCGCCCTTCACGGTACCGATAACCACGCGGCCCACCCGCTGTACGCCACCCGCTGCCAAGAGCGGTGTGAGCAGTTCCAGCGAGGCCTTCATGGCGCGTGCGGCGATCAGGAGTTCGGGGACGAAGTACTCGTTGCAGGCAAAGCGGTTGCCCACCTCGTTCATCGCCGGAATCATGTACTTGGCAATCAGTTCCGAAGGATCGGTGTTGGCTTCCAAGGCCGATTTTGTGACCTCCGCCGCAAGCCGATGGTCCCCATTGACGATTGCATCGTAGAGCTGCGAGTAGTCGGACATAACCCCTCCGATTCGTGACGGCGTGCGTTGTCTGCGCACCAACAGCGCAATGGCGGATAGGCCGAGTGAATCCCCCTCCCTCGATACCTATCCTACTTGCCCAATTATATTATCCGGACTGATAGAGGGTCACAAGAGCGCAAAAATTATTCTTGCCCAATGGGGGGCGACGCAAACTCTTTCAATGTGCCTCGGGCGAGAGCGGCGTGATTCGCGGACCTGCGGCAGGGCGAAGATCGAAAAGCTTAGCGCCGCTGATATCCTCGAGAGATCCGTGATCTTTGAAATAGAGATTCAACTGGCGTAATTTCGTCTCGGTAGATGCCTCGTTGGAGTCGCGGACCCCGGGTGCCGTCCCCCAAATCACGCGGGATCCCCCGAGCGTTTCCACTTCCAATGGAATTTGCGAGCCTTGGGCGGTCTCGGTAGTCGAGGGCACGATTCGAGCGAGCCGCATGGAACTCCAGTAGGGGGCTAGGATTTCGGCTAGTTTTGCGGCGGCCTCAACGCGCGGGTCGCCCCAAGGCTGGCCAGCAACGTTGCTTGGCACGGTGTCGATTCCTTCGATTCGGGGATATTGTGCGGCCTCCTGCGGCGTGAAGTCGCGAGTTGGCAAAAGGATGCCGTGTACATCGACCGGCAACAAGCCTTCGCGAACGCGGACCATCGCAACCGACTTACGGTATTCGCAGACGATTCGCAACCGGGCGGGAAAATTTTTCCGAATCTCATGGACCTCCGCAATCCACGGATGTGCGGTCGCCGCCTGAAAAACTGTTTCAGTCAGGCCTTCATCCAGAATGGAAACGGGTTTGCCATCCTCGATGTATGCGAAAATCTCCGGCCGCAAGTCATGATGAATCCATGCAGCCGATTCCGAGAGTTCGAGGCTTTCGGCCGTCAGCCGATACCGAGGATCATAGGCAAGCTGGGCTCCCGCTTGCTTCCAAAGCAAATTGCCAAACGCTGTAATCGCCAGCAAGCCAAGGGCGATCGCGGCCAGGGCCCGGCCCAGCCAAGAAATGGCATTACGCGATGGCACGGGCTTTTCAGTGGACTTCTTGGCGCTAGCGGCTGGCTCGGCGGACATGTTCGATGTCGTCACTCCTTCTCGTGGGCATCAGTGCTCTCTCGCTTCTACCGGAGTTGGCGAGACCTCAGCGAAAGCGAGGCCGCGGTGAGTCACAACGCGTGCGATCGTAGTCGTTTACAGGGGTTCTCGTGGCTGCCAAACAGCTCGTCGTGTTGTTATTTCGAGCGAAGCGAGAAATCT
>DYLS01000019.1:41501-51438 GCA_020721965.1 Blastopirellula marina
ATTTCGAGCGAAGCGAGAAATCTAGTCGAAAGGGTTTGGATTTCTCCTCGCTTGGGTTGGTATTGGCCTCTGAGCTATCGTCGGGGGGGCATTTGTGCCCTGGCTGGGGGATGGTCACTGAGATGGTCCCGCAGCCTTGGTCCCGCAGGCTGGGGCGGGCCATTATCGTTGATCGGCCGGACCTGCGCAGAACCAGAGTGCACGCCATGCACACCGGAACGACCGTTGTGAATCGTGCAGCGATAAAAACCTGGGCAATCGTGCCGTTCCAGGCATCTCAAATAGAAAAGGCGTACCAGAGCTGTGTCAAATTGCGACACGATTACCAAATTTCCAGGTCCAGCTCGAGTTGCACGCCAAGTCGATTTTGGACTTGGGTGCGGACCGTATCAATGATCCGCAAAATATCGTTGGCGGAACAATTGGCGTCAGCGATTACAAAGTTGACGTTGCGATCGCACAGCGTGGCACCGCCGATTTGCGTTCCCTTGAGCCCCGCTGCCTCGATCAACTCCGCGGCGGAGGCGCCACGGGGGTCTTTGAAAAGCCTCGCGGAGTTCTGATGTCCCAAGGGCTGAAGGGCCTTTCGAAGTATCCATAACTTATGCAGGCGGCGGGTGACCTCAGCGGCGGCTTCCGGAACCAGCTCCAGCTCTGCTTCGACGATGACCGCGTCGTCGAGCGTGCTATTACGCCGACTAAAGAGAATCTCCCGGTGAGTTCTCGTTTCCATTTCACCCGAGAACGTGACCACCTCCACCCGCCGGACCCATTCTCCGATGTCTCCGCTGTGGGTGCCGACGTTTCCGCGAACGGCACCGCCCACGGTTCCCGGAATAGCCGCGAGACTTTCCAATCCGGCCAATCCGTGGTGGGCCGTGAACGTCAAAAGGCGAGGCAAGGCTACGCCGCTACCTGCGATTACCCGATTTTCTGACGTCCTCATCGCCATAAAGGCGGGGCAGCCGAGATGTATCGCCAATCCGGCGATACCTTCGTCCCGGACCAGGACGTTGGATCCGGCTCCGAGCACCCGCATCGCAATGCCTTGTTCCCGGGCACGTCTCACGAGGGCCGCCAGCTCTTCCGGCGTTCGAGGTTCAGCATAATACTGGGCCGGCCCACCAAGCCCCAGCCAGGTTTGCATGGCCAGCAATTCCGATTCTCGGACGATCTCTTCGAGGCCGGACCAAAGAGCCATAAGCCAATCTTCCCATCCACTTGCCGAGTGCGCAGACCCGCTCTGCGTTCAGACCGAAAGAACGCAGTTTTCTCTGATTGTGCCCATCTGAGCGTTCGCGGTCCAGGTCTCCGCAAACTTTATCCTGCGTTTTGCCCAGCTTACAGGCTCCAAATCGCATTCTTCCCAAGACTTGATCGCAAGTTCTTTGCTTGGCTCAAAATCTTGGGCTGACGGGAGAAGATGCCTCGCAATCTATGCTGCCTATACGGCCTATGCTGCACGCATCATGCAATCAGGCTGACGTCGCCCTGTAGTACTAATCGTGGTGGTTGATTACAATTACGCTGTGCATGTGTAAGCATGCCGTGCGGGGGGCCGTCGTCACTACCGCACAAACCATGAGCGACGGTAGAATCCGGAGAAGACGGTTTGAAAAGTGGCACAGGTGATCGCCGGCGGAAGGCTTGGACAGATCGCTTGAGGGAGAATGGCACGCATCGGGCTGTTTTTGTGGGAAGGCTCCCAGACTTTCGGGGGGGGGATCGAACATGGCGAGCGACCCGGCGCGATCGTTTCCATCAACGGAGCACTGGTGGTGGCGCAATTTGCCGAACATCCTCACCAGTTCACGGATCATTCTTGCCATCGTCCTGTTCGCCGTCCTTTCCTTTCCCCACGCCCTGGCTTACTGGACAGGTTTGGCGATCTTCGTCGTGGCGGCGGTGACTGACTTTCTGGACGGCTTTCTGGCACGCCGGTTCCATTTGGTGACCCAACTGGGGCGGGTGCTAGATCCGTTCGCCGACAAGCTGGTTGTGTGCGGCACATTTGTGTTTCTGGTGGCCTCGCCCCGAATGTTAGACACTCCTTGGGGGCTGCGGCCATGGATCGTTGTGGTCATCCTTGCCCGGGAGCTACTGATCACGGGGTTGCGCAGTTTTTTGGAAGAGCGACAAATCGATTTTTCCGCGAGGTGGTCCGGCAAGGTCAAGATGGCGCTTCAGTGCCTTTTGGCGGTCATCGCCTTCGTTTATCTGGCGCTCGATGAGTACCAGGTTAGGGAACCCGCGTGGTGTTGGATAGCTCTGGTCGTGCTGACCTACGCCACACTGTTGATCACGGTTTACTCGGGATATCAATACGTCCGGATTGCCGCCGCCCACCTGAAAAGCCTTTTGTAGTTATCATCGCTGTCGTGAGGATGGTAAGGGGGACCGGCGCAAGACCGACGATCAAGGGGATGACGAGCAAGGGGACGTAGTTGTCCCTGCTTGCCCACATGCAATAGCTTGATTCATCTGGCAGTCATGGTCTATCTTCCGGCGATTTTGATTGTGTCTGGTATTGCCGGGAGTTTTGCCTGGTGGGTGACGCTGGCACGCCGGCCAGACATTCGTCGCGAGCTTTGGCCGGCATTCCGATTTCGCCCCGTGTCCTGGGGGGCCGCAGACCTCCTGGGCGCCTTCTTTTTGGTCTTGTTGTTGGCTGGTCTGCCGTGGGAGCAGTGGTTATCGCTGGAGAGTTTTCTCCAGGCTGATACGCCAAGGGCAGGGGCGATTGAAGGGACCAAGAAATCTTTTCAAGGGACCGCCGCGGCAGAGACCGCAGCATTGCGAGTCGATGGCGGATCGGTCGATCGAATCCCCGCCCCGTTGCGGAATCAGGATTTGCCGCCTCCGTCGGACCTTGGGGAAGCAGAACGTAAGCGAAGTCACGGGCTGTGGATTTTGCTACAGGAACGTCCCACGCCGACAATGTTCGGTGTGTGCTTTTTGGTGGCAGTGATCGCCGCCCCCTGGATGGAAGAAACATTGTTCCGATTGTTGCTTCAAGGCTGGCTCGCTACGTGCGAGCTGCGGTTCCACGGGTGGTGGAAAGATGAGATGGCTGCGAGCGGAAGAGAGGCTGTGACCAACTCTGCCGTTCGTCCCGGACGGTTCGGGATATTCTCCATACTTCTTGTGGCCTCTTGTTTTTCGTTAATTCACATCCGATCTACGTCGGATGTTCCGTCGGGCGAAGACGTTCTGCGGATTCTGGTGCGTCAGTTATGCGGTTATGGGGTGGCACTGCCGATCATCATGGCTTGGCTGGGCATAGCCCGAGGTGTTCCAGCACGCCTTTGGGGGCTGTGCCGAAAGACGTTCTGGGGGGATGTGGCACTCGGTCTGCGGTGGTTTGCGACGTTGGTCTTGCCGATTTATGCCGTGCAAATGGTGTTGTCCACGGTGACACCCCAGAGTGTGGTGGTGGACCCCCTGACGCTCTTCCCCTTTGGAATCGCCGCGGGAGTGCTTTGTCTGCGTAGCGGGCGTCTGTTGCCGTCTGTCGTGTTTCACATGGCGTTGAACGGGACGAGCCTGGCCCTGGCAGCCGCTTTGTTGTTAGCCGGACATCCCTCTTTGTGAAGCCCGGCGTCACGGACGCGGTTGGAGCGTAGGCGAAGTCCACACTTCTGCGCCGTTCGGTAAGGACCTATAATAAACCAAACGCGTTAGGGTTTTAGTGGGGGAAACGGCTGGCTTTTTCCCGTGTGTATCCTGTATTCGTGATGGCCAACGGCCAGCGGCAAGGCGAATGGCTGACGGGGCCGGGCGGGACCTTGGGAAATCGGGGAGATCGTGGCATGGAGCTGGGGTTCGGAATTATCGGTTGCGGTTTGATCGCCAAGTTTCACGCCCGAGCGATCGCCGACGTGCCTGGCGCCCACCTGGCTGCCTGTTTCGATGTCGTGGAATCGGCCTCGAAAAAAATCGCGGAGGAGTTCGGCTGCAAGGCGTACCACGATCTGGACGCCATGTTGGCCGATCCGAACGTTCAGGTCGTGACCGTGGCTACGCCCAGCGGCGCACACCTGGAACCTGCCGTTGCTGCCGCAAATGCGAGTAAACATGTGATCGTGGAAAAGCCCCTGGAAATTACACTGGACCGATGCGACGCGATTATCCGTGCGTGCGAAAAGGCGGGCGTGGTTTTGTCCACGATCTTCCCCTCGCGATTTCATCAATCCAGCCAGTTGCTGAAACAGGCCGTGGAAAACAAACGGTTCGGTAAATTGACGCTCGGTGACGCTTACGTAAAGTGGTGGCGAACGCAGCAGTATTACGATGGAGGAGCCTGGCGCGGGACATGGAAACTGGATGGCGGCGGGGCCTTGATGAACCAAGCCATCCACAGTGTGGACTTGCTGCTCTGGCTGATGGGACCCGTGGCAGATGTCACTGCCCGAACGGCACTCTTGGCACACGAGCGAATCGAGGTCGAAGATGTCGCCACGGCAGTGCTACGGTTCCAGAGCGGGACTTTGGGGGTCATCGAGGCTACCACCGCGGCTTATCCCGGCTACTTGAAACGCATCGAACTGCACGGTGACCAAGGTTCCGCTGTGATGGAGGAAGAAGATATTACGAAATGGGATTTTGCGCAAGCTTTGCCGGGAGATGAAGAACTGCGCCGCAAGATGGCCGAGAGGCTGAGCGGCGGCGGAGGCGCCTCCGATCCCGCGGCCATTGGACATCACGGTCACGCCAGACAGTTTGCCGACGTCGTGGACGCCATACGGCTTGGCCGCAAGCCCCTGATCGACGGTCGTGAAGGGCGCCGGTCCGTCGAAGTCATCCTCGCCGTGTATCGCTCGGCGGAGACGGGCGAGATCGTCAAGTTGCCGCTGCCAGCGGACCCCGTTTTGCGGGCCCGCGAAGTCGGTGTCGCAGGACTTTCGCGATAGATCCCCGTGGTTTGCGGCGGGGGGTACCGGGTCCAGACAATACAGGCTGTGCGACGTAAACGCGCCACAAACCAGAAATCGGTGCAATGTCATTAGGAATCTGTTCAAGGCATGAGACATGGCTGTTGAATTCAAGCTTCCCAATTTGGGAGAGAACGTTACGTCTGGGGACGTCGTCAATGTTTTGGTGCAGGAGGGCGACGTCATCACGGGGAACCAAGCGGTATTGGAACTAGAGACCGACAAAGCGGTCGTGGAAATCCCCTGTCCGTACGGCGGTCGTGTGGGGAATGTGTTGGTCAAAAAAGGCCAGACGGTCAAGGTTGGCCAAACGGTGTTGCTCGTAGAAAGCGAAGCTCCGTCTCAAGATTCTGGGGTGGGCGACAAAACTCAAGCCCCGCCGGCGGAGGAGCGTGTGCAAGCGGCGGCGACCGCCGGCGATGTGGCGTCATCGACTGCGGCATTCCGGATCAGCGCTCCGTTTCCGGAAGATGCGGAGGCAAAGCGGTCGCCCTCAGTAGCGGCGGCAACTTCAGCGGGTGAGGAACGCCGTGAGACGGTGCCGCCGCCGGCCGCTTCTGTTCGCCACGACTCGCATCTGCCACTCCCGGCCGGTCCCGCGGCACGCCGATTGGCACGCGAGTTAGGCGTGGATTTGTCCACGGTTCACGGCACGGGGCGGCACGGGAGAATTACGATCGAAGACGTCCAGGCCGCCACAACAGACGGCAGTCGCACGGTGGGCGTGCCAAATCCAGTGGTCCCGCCTGGCGAGCCGGGGCGGGATGCGTGGGGGGCGGTGCGACGTGATAAGTTGAGCAAGGTCCGCAAAACCATTGCCGCGCAAATGCTCCGTTCCTGGACCAGTTGTCCACGAGTAACCAATTTTGACGACGCGGATGTCACGGATCTGGAAAACCTGCGCAAGGGCATCCCTCCCGATTTCCTTGGTCCCGGCCTGAAGCTGACCATGATGCCCTTCATTCTCCGCGCCGTGGCTTTGGCGCTGCGGCATCATCCGCTGCTCAATGCCTCGCTAGACGATGAGAACGAACAGATAGTTTACAAAGAGTACGTCAACTTGGGGATCGCCGTGGATACCCCACGTGGTCTGGTGGTGCCGGTTCTCCGCAACGCCGATCGATTGAGTATTCCGCGCCTGGCCGAAGAGCTTGCCCGTTTGGCGACCAAGGCCAGAAATGTCGAGTTCACCGTCGAGGATCTCCGCGGCGGTACTTTCAGCATTAGCAATCTGGGTGCTGTAGGGGGGACGTACAGCACGCCGATCATCAATTATCCAGAGGTGGCGATCCTGCTGATTGGACGGTCCCGTTGGCTACCCGTGGTCCGCGAGGGGGCTGTGGTGCCACGGTTCATGATGCCGTTGTCCCTGTCCTATGACCATCGTCTCGTAGATGGCGCGGCAGCGGCCCGATTCCTGAATGAGGTGATCGACTGGTTGCAATCGCCGGGCAAATTGTTGCTGAACAGTTGAGCTGGGCATCGATGCGGTTGCGAAGCAGCTAAGCCTACATCGCTGGGTTGTTTACTTGACTCAACATCTTATGGTAATGGGAAATGACGCATTGCGACGTATGGCGGGCGGATCATACAGGCACACGGCCTTTGCGCTGTGGTAATAATACTGGGTCCGTCTTCCATCAAGCAGACTTAACGTTGTAGTACTAAGCGCCTTTTCCCTTCCCAATCGTATCGGACACGCCAGGGAATTTTGTTTTGTTGCCGAACCAGAGGCGGGCCTAGGCTGGACGAGTTGATATTACAGGATCGAGGTAAACCCCTGATGGAATCGCAGTTGGTGGTTATCGGTGGAGGTCCCGGCGGTTACGCAGCAGCATTCTTGGCCGCCGACTTGGGACTCAAAACAGTCCTCGTCGATCGTGAGCCACGGCTCGGCGGTGTGTGTCTGCTTCGCGGTTGCATTCCCTCCAAGGCCCTGCTTCACGTGGCCAAGGGAATGGCCGAAGTGGAACACATGGCCGAATGGGGCATCCAGTTCGGGAAGCCCAAGATCGATGTTGCCGGGCTGCGGAAGCGGAAGGAAAAAGTCATTTCCACGCTTACCGGCGGGTTAGCGCAATTGGCGAAGAATCGGGGAGTTCAGGTGATTCAGGCTCAGGCGAGGTTCGAAAGCTCCCGGCAACTCCGCCTAAGCGCTGTAAACGGAAAGGCCCCGCCCGACGAGGCGCTGACCTTCGAGCATTGCATCATCGCCTTAGGGTCGAGACCGACGGTCTTGCCGATGTTTGCCAATTGTGGCTCGCGAGTTTGGGATTCCACGGCGGCCCTGGATCTGGAAGAAATCCCCGAACGCCTGCTGGTCATTGGTGGTGGGTACATCGGGCTCGAGCTAGGTACGGTCTACAGTGCCCTCGGCAGCAACGTCTCCGTAGTGGAAGTTACCGACGGTCTGTTGCCCGGCGCTGACCGTGATCTGGTCCGCCCCCTGCATAAGCGGCTGGAACGGGCCTTCGAGGCGATCCATTTGCAAACCAAGGTGACAAAACTGGCGGAAACAAACGATGAAGTTGAGGCGACACTGGAAAACGCCGCTGGTACCAAGACGGAGAAATTTTCACGCGTACTCGTGTCGGTGGGACGGACCCCCAACAGCGATGGCCTGGGCCTGGAAAACACGAAGGTCGAAGTTTCAGATCGGGGCTACATCTTGGTCGATTCCCAGCGCCGGACCGCGGATGCGGCGATTTGGGCGATCGGAGACGTCGTAGGACAGCCGATGCTGGCCCATAAGGCAGCCCATGAAGGCAAGGTCGCGGTCGAGGCGATCCTTGGTCATGGCACAGTCTTTGAACCCCGGGCCATTCCCGCAGTGGTTTTCACGGACCCGGAGATCGCCTGGGCAGGTCTGACGGAAACTCAGGCAAAGGCCGAAGGGATATCCTACGAAACGGCTGTGTTCCCCTGGGCTGCCAGCGGGAGGGCCCAGGCGGTAGGGCGTGTGGAAGGGCTGACCAAGTGGCTCGTCGACCCGGCCACGGAGCGGGTCTTAGGTTGCGGAATCGTAGGCCCCAATGCGGGCGACCTCATCAGTGAAGCCGTTTTGGCCATAGAGATGGGAGCCGTGCTCCGCGATTTGACTGACACCATTCATCCGCATCCCACGCTTTCCGAGACCTTGGCCTTTTCCGCCGAGGTCTACTTCGGTACTGCCACGGATCTGTATCGCCCGAGGCGGGAGCCTGCCCAATCGTAGGCCCTCCTTGGCACGTGCGAGCGTGATGGAACCGAATCGATGGGTGGTGGTCCATCGGGAGGATGAGTGCCCGGGTGACGGGCTTCGGGTTGCGAGGCTTCTGGACCGCCGCGGAGAAATTGTTTGACGACGGCATTCCGTGATGGTGGATCGCCATCGCTAATCAGGGCTAGGCGCGACGATGGATGTTCCTCGGGTAGTAATTGTTGGACGGCCCAACGTCGGCAAGTCTAGCATCTTGAATTGGCTGGCGGGAAGGCGTGTTGCCGTGGTCGATCCGCGGGCTGGAGTCACGCGCGATCGCGTCTCGGAACGCGTCCTGATAGGCGACCGGTTCGTGGAGTTGGTGGATACTGGCGGTATCGGCATCGTTGACGAGGGGGATTTGGCCGAGCACGTGGAGCGACAGATCGCGTTGGCCTTGGCCGCAGCGGACGTGGTCTTATTCGTCACGGATACGCGATCGGGCATCACTCCCCTGGATGAGGAAACCGCACGGCGACTCCGCGCCGTCCCCTGCCCGGTCCTTTGCGTGGCGAACAAGACCGATGCCCCCTCGTGGGATAACGCGGCGACCGAGTTTACGCGATTCGGTTGGCCCGTCATCGCGGTCAGTGCCGAACAGCGACGCGGTCGGGAAGAACTGTTGGATGCGGTTCGACAGAACCTCCCCGCGGGCACCGTCTCCCCCGAGCCGCGGTTCATGAAGTTGGCGATCTTGGGACGTCGCAATGTCGGCAAAAGCACGTTTATCAACACGCTGGCCCGTGAGGAACGGATGATCGTCAGCGAACTACCGGGCACGACGCGCGATAGCGTTGACGTCCGCTTCGAGATCGGCGGTCGCGTGTTCGTCGCGATCGACACGCCGGGGGTGATGCGGCGCAAAAGCGTTCGCGAAAACGTGGACTTTTACGGCCTGGTGCGTGTGCGAGAAAGCATTCACCGCGCAGACGTAGTTCTATTATTTTTCGACGCATCTCAGGAGATCGGTCGCGTAGACAAGCAGCTTGCGCAGGCTGTCTTCGACGCCTATAAGCCGGCGATTTTCGTGGTGAACAAATGGGATCTGTTGGCAAGCCGCGCGATCACCTCTTATTGGGTCGAGAAACTTCGCCGCGCATTTTCCTCCCAGCCATACGTTCCAATCGCCTTTATTACTGGCAAGACTGGGAAGAATGTGCAACGGCTGATCGATTTGGCGCAATCGCTATTCCATCAATCGAGCCAGCGTCTCACGACGGGATCGCTGAATCGGCTCGTCCGCGACGTGCTGCTCAGGAATCCCCCACCGTTGCAGTCGGGACGGCGGGGTAAAGTGTATTTCGCAGCCCAGATTCGGACCGCGCCACCGACCATCGTTCTATTCTGCAACGATCCCGACACCTTTTCACCCGCGTATCGGCGATACCTGGTGAACGCGATTCAGGAGCAGTCGCCCTTCGCGGAGATTCCCCTTCGATTGCTGTTTCGGCAGCGCCTTGGGCGCAAAGGCGGGGAGTCGCCGCAGGCCCCGCTCGATGAACTGGCTGAGGAGCATCTCTCGGACTCTCACTTTACGGAGCAAGAGCAAATCTGGTGCGAGGCAGCGGACGCGGTTGACGATCGGGCGCGCAGCGATAGCGGCGACAATGATCTCACCGGACTGTTATGATCTCGCCGAAGTGTTACGATCTCACCTATGATCTCACTGGACTTTGAACCGGTCGTGCCCGGGGCTTTCCGGGGAGGCTCAAGCCGTAGCCGTTCACGGCCGAGTTGTAACGGAAAAGATTTGTGAGACAACGAGAGT
>DYLS01000292.1 GCA_020721965.1 Blastopirellula marina
TAACCAACGCTCCGGAAACACTTTACGTCGAAAAGTGGTAAGGAAGTTTGGGTTAAAGCGAAGGATGCGTTGCAGGTCCCGTCAAGCACTGCACAAGGCACCCTCGCGAGGCTGTTTCTGAGGCATTGTCCCTCGAAAAGGCGTCCAAAACCGGCCTGGTCGGTTCGCCTGCACTGCTGTTTCTCAGGTTCCGTCTCGCGAAAAGACAATCCTTTTTTATCGCCCCACTGGCCCGTCGTCTCCGCGGATCGGGCACGAAATGGATCGAATGGGTGAAAATTTCTAGGACAGCCCAAGTCCCCTCTTCCCGACCGCTGGCCCCGCCTCTTCGCACTCCGTTTGTGAACTGTCCTCCCCCCGGCGACCAATGACCAACCCCCAAAATCCATAACGCAAACACCTCGCCCCTTCCCCTGCTTCCAAGAAACTGAAATGGAAACGGCTCACGGTCTCCCTTGCCATCATAAAACTGAAATGGAAATGGCTCGCCTCGCCTTCTCCCTTGTCCTCACAAAACTGAGACGCAAACCGCTCGCCCCTACCCTGCCCCAAAAACTACAACGCAAACGGATTCTCCGAGCCCCTCCCTTTTTCCGGTCTTTGCTCGAAGCGGTTCCAGCCGACCGTGCTTCGAGACGTAACTGTGCGACGAACGGCCGCCTGGGCACATTGGCTCGACTGGAGATTTGCTGGGGCCGCGTTGCGAGAGATGCCACAGGCTATTACCATACCAGAGTTCGCCACAAGCAGAACCTTGAGAGTGCATGCCTTCTCTCGGCGACCTGCCAAGTTCCATTTGTGAAGCAAACACTCAGAGGAAAGCGAGGAGATTCACCGATGCGTGCAACCCGCCCTATCACACATTGCGGATACGTATGGCTCTTGCTCTTCAGCCCGTTGCTGCTTTGGTTCAGCGGCATTTCTAACGCCTCGCAGGGATCGGCAGCCGACAAAGCGAGGGATGCGGTCGTGAAGCAGGAATTCATTTTTACCTCCGCCCCGTTTCGCAGTTGCCACGCCGCGACGATCGCCGAGACCCGCGACGGGCTGGTAGCGGCTTGGTTCGGTGGAGATCGGGAAGGGGCGAGCAATGTCGGTATCTGGCTCAGTCGCCTGACACCCAACGGATGGACACAACCCGAGGAGGTCGTCACGGGCCAAACGGACGACCAACGCTATCCGTGCTGGAATCCTGTCCTCTTCCAACCGCGGCAAGGGCCGTTGGTATTGTTCTGTAAAGTTGGTCCCAGCCCAAGCCGTTGGTGGGGGATGATGATGACGAGCGATGACGGCGGGCTTACCTGGAGCATGCCGCATCGCCTGCCCGACGGGATTCTCGGCCCGATCAAGAACAAGCCCCTGGAGCAGGACGATGGGACATGGATATGTCCCTCCAGCGAGGAGACAGACGAGACCCCAAGCCGTTGGTCGATTCACTTCGAACGAACCCGTGACGGCGGGAAGACCTGGGAACGCAGCAATGTACCGGACGGTGCGGAGCCGCTGGATGCCATCCAGCCGTCCCTTCTTCGCGCGGGACCGGATCGGCTGATTGCCGTGGGGCGAACGCGGCAAGGCCGGGTTTTCTTTACCACCTCATTCGATGGGGGACGAACCTGGACACCGCTTCAGCGAACGACGGTGCCCAACCCCAATTCTGGAATCGACGCGATCACGCTGGACGGTGGGCGGCACCTCATGGTCTATAATCACACCCTTCACGGCCGATCCCCGTTGAACGTGGCCGTTTCG
>DYLS01000125.1 GCA_020721965.1 Blastopirellula marina
CGGAGGATGATGTTGCCGGGTCGCTCCCGTGAGCCGGATTGCTCGCCAATGGCTTGGGCTGCGTTAACGATCAGATTGACGACGGCCATGTTGAAATCGGCCGTGTACAAGGGCACACTGCCGATGGCAGGATCGAATTCCGTGTGGACCTGGGCTACGTGCTTCCATTCGTTGCGCGTCACGTCGATGGCCGCTTGCAGCAAGGCGTGCAGGTCCGCTTGAGTTTTCTCTCGCGTGCCAGGATGGGAGAACACCTTCATCGCGCGAACGATATGCGCCACCTGGCTTACGCCGTTCAAGGATTGCTCCAGGGCACTGGGAATTTCCGCACGATGGTAGTCCCATTCGAACTCGCTCAGCAATTGGGCGTGTTTTTGGGCGGAGCCGGGATCGCGTGCCTTTAACTCGGAAAGGAGGGTCTGGATCAAGTCCGAGGTCTGCTGGAATGCCTCTTTCAAGTAGGATAGGTTATCGCCGATATATTGAATCGGCGTATTGATCTCGTGAGCAACACCCGCGGCGAGGTGTCCCACGGCCTCCATCCGCTGGGCCTGGGCCAAGGTCGCTTCCAATCGTTTCTGTTCGGTGAGGTCGATCGTGATCGTGGCAACGCACCACATGCCGGAGGACTGATCTTGGTACGGAATCGCGGTGGTCCGACCGATGGCGTCACGGTTTCCAGCGAGAGGATGCTCGAAGACATCCGTCTTGCGTTGTTTTACCGAATCGCGAACGAAGCGCACCCAGTCCTGGCCCAGGCCTTCCGTAGCCAGGAAATACTCCTCGATGGATTTGCCCCGAAATTCACCGTATAGCCTCTTTTGCCACGGGTCCACGTGCCGCACGGCGCCCGTCTCGTCGATGACGCATAGACGCGTCTTCGTGGTTTCCAGCAGGGCTTCTAACTGATGCCGGGTGTCCGCGATTTCTTCCTCGGCGCGGCGGCGCGTCAGCAGGGCGCCGATGCGCTCTGCAACTTCCGTTAGGAATATCTGCTCTTGCTTTGTGTCTTCGTCGGTCCATGCGGCGGGAAGGAAGTTCAGCTCGATGGATCCCACGAACTCGCCACCAGAGAAGATGGCGGCGGAGAGCTTGTTCTCCGTCTCTTCGAAGTCGCTGGCTTGATAGATTCGCCCGTGGAGGATCAAACGGAGCTTGGCGTTCCGCAGGTCCCGCGTCGCGGTGGAAAGAATCTGGACGACGTTGTTGGCAAAGGCGTCCTGGGCGAGGCGGCTATCGGCCATCTCGCTGATCGCCGCCAGCACTTGAAGATGCTTCATCGAGCGTTGAAGCCGCTGCACGGAGCGCTGCAGCTCTTGCTCGGCTTGTTCTCGTCGCTGCTCCTCGTCCAGCCGCTTCCGCCAGGCTTCCACAGTCGGCCCGAGGTACGCGCCGATCTGGCCCAGCGATCGGGCTTCGTCCTCGGTGTAGTCCTGCGGGGAATTGGCCAGAAAGATGCAACCCACAAGATCGCGGCCCAAGACAATGGGCGCGCCCAAGAATCGGTGAATGGGGAGGTGGCCGGGGGGAACGGGTCGGGCGGCATTGTGGATCACCGGCTGACGCTCGCTCAGAACGCGCCCCAGCACTCCGCCCAATTCGCCGATCTCGAAGACTACCTTCTTGTCCGGCATCGCACAGCGGTCCCACGCTTCGCGGGTAAGCGTGGGGCAAACGAGGCGACCTTGCTCATCGATGAAGCCCAGTATTCCCAGGGGACTGTGGAACTGTTTCCGCAGCAGGTCTAGGATACCGGTGAGAACGTCGTGGCTGGGTCGCTGCACGAATTGTTGTGCGATTCGCCCGAGGAACTCCAAGTGCGACGAGCAGTCCCCAGCGACGATCGTCGCATTCGCGGTTTTTCGACCTGGGTCTTCACACATGGCGATTCCTCCGCCGGCGCGATTGCGGCGCAGCTCCACACATGAGACGCCTGTTGAGTGGACGCTATGCCCCGGCCGTCCTAATACAAACGTAGCTCAAGAAAGTCGCATTGCGGCGAGTCGCGATGGGGGGAGAGTTCTAGCGTGGCGGGCGGCCTTTGTGCATGGCACGCAGATGGGGCGGCATCCGCCTGCCCTTGTTTTCTGTACACGCCGTTATTACCGACTTTGCCGTCATTACCGTTGCCAGAGTTAGAACTGGCCGGGAATGCGATGATAAGTTTTGATGGGCGCCATGGGTGGCCACTGTTCCGAGAACTCCGGACGCCGCCGAATACGATTCCGTCCGCTAAGAGTTCTCGTCCTTGACCGCGAAGTGGTTCGACAATAACGCCAAGGCGTGTTAATGCTACAGCGCTGGGTTGTTCTCAACATCTTGTGGTGATGGGAAACACCGCATTGCAACGTATGGTGGGCGCATCGTGGAGGCTCACGGACTTTGCGCTGTAGGATTAAATGTCGTATTGAGCTTTGTGCCGAACGGCACGATTCCAGGCCCTGGCTTGAATCGCCCCAAAATGGAGGTGACCGGACTCGGACCGGCGACCTCCTGCTTGCAAAGCAGGCGCTCTCCCAACTGAGCTACACCCCCGACCCGCTATTACGCCCCTGATAAACAAAGGGCCGCTCCATAGCGGCACCGCCCAGAGCGACCTCGTGAAGAAGCGGGAGACGGGATTCGAACCCGCGACATCCAGCTTGGGAAGCTAGCGCTCTACCCCTGAGCTACTCCCGCAGGGTAAACAACTTTCTCTTAGTTTAAGGCTCGATCGCTGGGCCGTCAACTATGATTGGGGCGGAAGTCCATTTCATAGCAATCCTGATGCCAAAGGGGAAGGCACGCCTCGCTATTTTATGCGGGAGTTGCCGTGCCCGTGCGGCAACGGCATGGCGAAGCGGACGTGACCGTTTACCGGTGCAATCATGGGCAGATCGCGGTGTTTTCGCGGGCCGTGTGGCGAGAACGCTTTTCCTGTAGCCGCCGATTGCTCAAGGTAAGCACAACATGTTGTCGTCGATACGGAACGCCCCCCAGAATGTTCCGTGAACCGTTAAGGGCGTACGCTGGCAGGTGTGGGCAGGGCAAACGTACGTTTTCCCGTAGGCGGCTTCCCCACAGCCATCACTTCGCGCGGCCGGGTCACAGGAGCCGACGGGGCGAGAGTTCGCACTTGGTGTGGTACGACTTGTTGCGTCAGCCGTGGAGCCTGGTTACGATAGCAGCAATGCAGCCCGAGAAACCCCCTCATGCATCGTTGACATGATCCCCACTAGCGGTAGCATCCGCAAAGGCAATCTCGCATGGACCGTTGAAATCTCCGACCGGGGCTAGCCTCGATCCAAGCAATTCGGGCTTGATGTAGCCCGTGTTTGGCCAGCTCCGTGGCAGAGATCGATTGGCTTACCGTAATTTCGGACCCCTTTGATTCAGATTTCAGATTGGGAGACACGGCAAATGAAAAGCACTACGATCCACGGTAATCGCAGGCAATTCCTGGCGGGCACGAGCGCATTGGCTCTGGGCGCGGCGACGCTGGCCCGGGGCGTACCTGCCGTTCACGCAGCGGAGGACAACAGCATTCGATTGGCGCTGATTGGCTGCGGGGCGCGTGGAACCGGCGCGGTGGGCGATGCCTACAGCACCCGGGATGAGATGGGACCGGTCACGCTGTATGCCATGGCCGACATCGACGAAGCTCGCATGGATTCCATGCACGAGGCCATGCGAAACCAGCTTGGCGATGCTATCAATGTGCCGAAAGACCGTCGCTTTACTGGCTTCGATGCCTATAAAAAGGCCATCGATCTATTGCGTCCGGGTGACATCGCCATGTGCACGACGCGGGCCTATATCCGGCCGATCCACGTGGAGTATGCCGTTTCCAAGGGAATCAACGTCTTCATGGAGAAGCCGTTCGCCCCCGACCCGGTAGGATTGCGCCGTCTTTTGAAGGTGGGGGAAGAAGCAGAGAAAAAAGGGGTGAAGATCGCGGCCGGGTTGCAGTGCCGCCATTCACCGGCCCGTGCCGCACTCATTGATAAGATCAAAAGCGGTGCCTTGGGCGACCTCATCTGCATTCGCGCGAACCGTCTGGATGGACGCGGGTGGCTTGGCAACGTCGGCGATAGGGCGAACAGCTTTCTCGAACAATTGAAGTTCGGACGACTTCACCTCTTTTGGGTCGGATCGGGGCATTTCGTCGATTACCTGATCCACCAGATCGACGAATGCTGCTGGTTGATGGATTCCTGGCCCGTTTCCTGCCACGGAATGGGCGGCCGGGAAGTCGGCAGCGACGACCGGGGGCAAAACCTGGACGTTTACTCCTTGGAGTACACGTTCGCCGATGGGCGGAAGGCGTTTTGTGGATTTCGCCGGGCCATGAATGGCCACAATGAGTTCGCCACGTTTGTGCATTGCTCCAAGAAGGCGGGCCAGTTCTCTGGCAATGTCCATGCGCCCACCGTGCACATGTTCAAAGATCAGCGTATCGCAAACGACAATATCGAGTGGTCTCCCGAGCCGGATCAATACAGCCCGTGGGTCTATGAATGGCGCGACTTTATCACCAGCATTCGAACCGACCGACCGCACAATGAGTGCAAGCGGGCAGTTTACTCGGACTTGACCACGCTGATGGGCCGGGCTGCGGCGCATTACAACGGGATCGTTACCTGGGACCAGGTCTTCAACTCGCAATTCCAATTCTGCGATTACTTGGAACAACTGAATTACGATTCGCCGGCTCCCGTCCAGGCCAACCAAGAGGGCTACTTCCCCGCACCCGTGGCGGGCCAATGGACGGAGCTTTGATCGCGCGATCCAAGTGGCCCCGTCCCGCGTGGGAGGACATTCGTTAACGGAGTGGCTAGATGCTCGGCCTCTCCGCGGGTTCGTTTACCGCCATCGACTGCAATTTCAGGGAAAGAGAGCATGCTCCGAACGCTAACACCGATTTTGCTAGCCATTTGTCTCTGTGCTTCGAGGGAGCAACGAGTTTGTTCCCAAGAGACGCCGGCGGGGCGTCCTCCCGCCGTGCCCCTCGTGGTGCACGATCCGTACTTCAGCATTTGGTCGTTTGGCGATCGCCTGGCTGACGATTGGCCACGGCACTGGACGGGCCGGGTGCATGCGTTGTCCAGCATGGTCAGGGTGGATGGATTGACCTATCGCATCATGGGTCAACCGTTGCCGGACGTCCCCGCGATGAAGCAAATCGGGTTGCGCGTGTGGCCAACGCGAACGGTCTATGAGTTCGAGGGCAGTGGCGTGCACGTAACGCTGACGTTTCTCAGCCCCGTCTTGCCCAAGAACCTGGATGTCCTTTCGCGACCCTTGACGTACATCGTTTGGGACGTTCGAGCTACCGATCGATTGACGCACACGGTGCAGATCTATTTCGACAACACGGCCGAGCTGGTCGTGAATGGGGTTTCCCAGCAGGTCGTTTGGGGACGCGGCACGGCGGATCATGTCACGTGGATGCGGATGGGAAGCCAGGAACAGCCCGTGCTTGCCGCATC
The DNA here is from genome assembly GCA_020721965.1 of Blastopirellula marina. GTDB lineage: Bacteria > Planctomycetota > Planctomycetia > Pirellulales > Thermoguttaceae > Thermogutta. The sequence continues at coordinate 5,469 of DYLS01000125.1, forward strand.
CGGCGATGATCGGCGGATCGATTGGGGTTATGTGTACACGGCGGTGGCGGAAGGGGTGCCGTGTCGCACGGCGCTGACCAAGGCGGAAGCCGCTCGCGAGGCATTTCACGCGGATGGTACGATTCCGCAAGTCGATGACCAGGATCAGCCACGCCGCGCCGACCACGACTGGCCCGTCGCCGCCTGTTGTTTCGACCTGGGGAACGTCGATCCAACGGGCCGCTCTTGTCGCTTGATGTTGGCATACGACGACCTATTCTCGATCCAATATTTTAGCGAAAACCTGCGTCCGTTTTGGCGGCGGAACGGCTGGGAGGCGGAAGACCTGTTGAAAGCGGCGGAACGCGATTATGCTTCGCTGCGGCAACAAGCTGTGGCCTTCGATGAGCGGCTCATCGCTGATGCCGAGTCGCTCGGTGGGCGGGGATATGCAAACCTCGTAGCGCTGTCCTATCGCCATGCGATCGGAGCGCATAAGTTGGCCGTCGGCCCGCAAGGCCAGCCCATGCTCTTCAGTAAAGAGTGCTTCAGTAACGGCTGTATTGGCACGGTGGACGTGCTCTATCCGGCTTCGCCCATCTTCATGTTGATCGACAATGACCTTCTCAAGGCCACGGTCACCCCGATCTTCGAATATGCCGCCATGCCCCGCTGGCCCTTTCCCTTCGCTCCCCACGATCTGGGACAGTACCCTTTGGCCAACGGACAGGTGTACGGTGGACGAGAACAGAGCGAGGGAAACCAAATGCCGGTGGAAGAGTCTGGCAATATGTTGATCGTGGCTTACGTGATTGCCCGCAACGACGGAAACACCGATTACTTGAAGCCCTATTGGAAGCTCCTGAGATCGTGGGCCGAGTACCTTAAGGAAAAGGGCTTGGATCCCGAGAACCAATTGTGTACGGACGATTTTACCGGCCATCTAGCCCACAACGCCAACCTCTCGGTCAAGGCCATCGTGGCGCTGGCCTGTTTTGGCAAGCTCTGTGAAATGCAGGGCCAAACGGCCGACGCGAACGAGTATCTGAACTTGGCCGGGAGATATGCCAAGCAGTGGGCGGAGCTGGCAGACGACGGCGATCACTTCCGATTGGCCTTCGACAAGCCCGGCACTTGGAGTCAAAAGTACAATCTGGTCTGGGACCGCCTTCTAGGCTTGGAGCTGTTCGGAAAAGACGTGCGGGCAAAAGAGATCGCCTTCTACAAGCGGCAACTTCAGCCCTACGGATTGCCGCTCGACAACCGATCCCTGTTCACGAAGACGGATTGGGAGGTTTGGACCGCGACTCTGGCGGAGGAACGAGCGGATTTTGAGGCCTTGATGTCCCCCGTGTACCGTTTTGTCGATGAGACTCCGGACCGCATCCCGCTGACGGATTGGTACTGGACGGACTCGGCAAAGGTCCAAGGCTTTCGTGCGCGGCCCGTTATCGGCGGCATTTTCATCAAGATGTTGGAGTCGCCAGAGGTTCGCCAACGCTGGGGTGCCTGGAAGTGACCTTTCGGCTCTAGGATTGAGACCGTCCGATTCCACGATAGCGTCTCAACCGGCAGCCGTTCACAGGCCGAACAATGGTGAAGATGCGGTGTTTTTACGAGCAGTGCGGCAAGAGCGTGCTGCTCGTCGCCGCGGATAGTTCCCGCGCAGCACGTGATGTTGTAGTCGCCGCTGCGTGATGCTGCCGGTTTTCCATGAACGATTACCTCAACCGGCGAGCTTTCGCAACGCGGCGAGGTTGATGGTGTCCCAATCGCGGCCGTCCGGGGCCGTGCCTTTCGGCGTCTCCAGGTACATGGGGATGTGCCGCAAGCATTCGTGCCGCAAAACGCAGCGAAATGCCTCGGTCCCTATCTTGCCTTGGCCGATATGGGCGTGGCGATCGACGCGGCTACCGAAGTCGGCGCGACTATCGTTGAGATGCACCGCGCAGATTCGGGACAAGCCAACCAGCGTATCGAATTGCTTGATTACCGCGGCAAATTTCCGGGGTAGATGAATAGGATATCCGGCCGCAAAGACGTGGCACGTATCGAAACACACGCCCAATCGTTCAGGGTAGCGGACTGCTTGCAGAATGGCCGCGAGGTGCTCGAAGCGCCAGCCGAGATTGGTCCCCTGCCCAGCCGTCGTCTCCAAAAGGATTCTCGCCTGAGCCTTGGGAAGACGTTCGTGGATCGAGTCCAGGGCCAGGGCGATGCGTGTTAATCCGGCCTCTTCGCTCCCCTCGATGTACGCGCCAGGGTGAACCACCACATGCTGCAACCCTAACGCCTCGGACCGCTTCAGCTCTGCGGTCAGCGAATCGACGGACCGTTTCCAAAGCGACTCCTCGGGGCTGGCCAGATTGATGAGGTACGAGTCGTGCGAGATCGGGGCGGTCAGGCCGCTATTTCGCAACGCCTGGTGGAAAGCCAGCCCTTGCTCCGCCGAGATATCCGGCTCGCGCCATTGATTGGAATTCTTGGTGAATATCTGAAGACATTGGCAACCGGCCGCCATGGCCCGCTCCACAGCGCGATGCAGCCCTCCCGCGATGGACATGTGGGCTCCCAAGATAGGAAGTCTGCGTCGTGCCACCGGCATCCCTGCTCAAAATGGTTTTGGAGTCGAGTTCTGAATTTGGTTCGAAACGGTTACGGAGTCGAGTTTGGATTGCGATTCGAAACGGTTTTTGAGAAACGCGTTCTCAATATGTTACGATCTGATGACGGCGTCGGGGAGACTCCTAAAGCCGCTGCGTGTATAGCGTAGCGTAGTTCTCGCGGCTCAACAACGTCTTGTGGTGATGGGACTTGAACACCTCGCAACCCATGCTGGGTACACCGTGCAGCCATGTGAACTTTACGCTGTGGTATTAGGGCAACTGGACTGGCTGGCCCAGCTTTTTCGCCCAGCCCATCGTAGCCATGAACTTGGGGGATTGCGAGGGATCGTCGTCAGCGAACTCAAGGATCCCCCAGCTACCCCACTTCGACCAGCGCGAAACGGAAGCAAAGTAGCAAAACAGGCCGCCCCCGTTTTCCTCCCAGGCTTGGAAATACCGCTCGTAGATGCGTCCCATCCGTGGGTGACGGTTCGCCTGTTGAAGCAAGGCGGTCAGAGGCTCCGAGTTTTCGCCGCCAGCCACTCCTACCAGGTGTTGCCCACCTTCGTATGCAATCAAGCGTAGGCTGTACTTGTCCGCGACCTCTTTCTGCTGGTGAATCCAGGAAACGGCCTGAGGCAAACACTGACCCTCGATATGGCCCATCAATTGGTCAACGGACCAGCCCGCCACCGTATCGGCATGGATCGCGTCACCATGCGCTGGAACGTTGAACGGAATGTAGGGCGCGATCGCCAGGACATCCGCATGACGGTAGGCCTCTTGAAACTCGCAGACGCGTTCGGAAACATACGGATTCGCCGCTTGTGTCGCCAGCACCCGGATCAATCGCTCGCGCCCCCCGAAAACTTCCTCCCAGATTTTGAAGATTTGCACGGACCGATAGGCCGTGTAGCGCCAAGCGGCTTCCCATGGTTTCTCCGCGAAGCCGAGGCGTATTCCCTCTTGCCCGGCCCAATGGCTCTGCTCGAACATCCCATTCCAGACCTCGTTGGAATACTCGACGTACACCTTGAGCTGTGGATCGAGCCGCTGCTTGACCATTTGCGCGAAATTTCGGACATACTCATCGTCGGCCAAGTGCGGCATGCAGAACCAGGCGTCCGCGTGCTGCCGGTTGCAAAGGTCGATCATCCACTCCAAAGGCACGCCTTTTTCGCAGAAAGTGGCGGTCTCGGGTGTGGGTCGCTCACTCCAGCGGCGAATCTTCGAATGGTTGGTTTCCATCCAATCCATGAACCGAAAGCAGGCGATGCCCTGCCAACGTCGCAGGAAGTCAGGATGAAACGGATCGCTGCGAAAAGTCTGCTCAAAGCCGGGCATGATGACCCGAACGTTGCGCACATAGTCGGCGGGATCGGTCCTCATCAGCCTGAGGAACAGGGCTCCCTTGCTCGCATCCACATCGGCCACGATTCGGCCGGGGCCTTGCGACGCAATCTTGCCGGCCCCAGCCAAATCCAGCTCCCCTTTGCCCTCGTACAAAATGACGTATCGGCCGGACGGATAATGGCCCCCGTCGATGGTGCACGTCAGCGTCTCGGCGAAACAATCCGGCTCAAAAGTTTTGACCCAACCGTGTTCGTCCAGTTCCAATGCCGGGCCTTTACCCCAGGGTTGGCCCTCCCGCTGACTAATCCACGGCCTGGAGAGGCGGAAGACATCGACGAACGGCAATTCCGTGTTCCAATCGGCCGGTCCGGCCAGATTCATTCCCAGACGGGGTGATACCGTCGTTGCGGCCGAATTTTCTTCCGCGGCGTTTCCCCGGTGACTTACAGCGACCAATGCAGCAAGCAAGACGGTTCGCCCCAAGGCGGATATCCACCGGCGCGCTCGATCGAGCGGCACGGGCTGGGCGTGGGAGAGCAGTCGTGCGCGGCGGCAATCGGCAAGAGCGTCCACGTGAATCCCTCCTTAATCGACTGAGGATGCTTCGTTTATCGCCAGAGCATGCTTCGGCGACGGCAGACCGTCAGGATTCTGGCATTATATAGCAGCAAGGGGTTGGGCACGCGTCGATCGCGCGCAACGGCACAAGGCCGCCGTATTCGTCACCGCACGGCGCATGCCTGAAGTTTCGTCGCAGGGGAGTCAGCCGCGGCTGGAGCCGCACCATTTCGTAGCTGATCAAAGCAAGCTATTCGTAGCTGATCAAAGCAAGCCCTTTTATCGGCGGCCGAACAAGCGACGTCGCGGGATCGCAGGGCCGACGCACCGTGAAGGTGTTGGTGTGCCACACGGTGTGCCTGCGGGGCGACCGAAGTCGGGAATCCACATGCGCTCGCCACCACGCAACGCCGATTGGTGCGCAACGATGCCGGGCGCCGTATAGGCCACTGCCTCGTACACATCCACGGCCGGCCTTCGGTCATGCACCAGGACATCGATGAACTCGTGGGTAATGAACGTGTGCGAGCCCTCGTGGCCGGAATCGTGCCGAAGTGGCTCCGGCAACATCTCCGTCTTCCACCACTGGGGAATATCGTACTTTTCGACCTTGGCGGCGGCACGCTGGAATCCGCCTGTGTCCAATTCCTTCAATTCGCTGGCGCGAACGATCGTGGCGGGCTGCCCATAGCCGTTGGGGCACAAAAAGCTCATCTGATCTCCGTACCACTCCGCCCGCTCCCCGCCTACGTGTGCCCCCGCCCACCAAACTTCAACGCGGAAGGAGTGATCGTTGTCGGTAAGGAACTCCGCAGTTTCGTTGCAGAAGGGGTTGGCGTAAACATTATCCTTGAGAAACTGCGATCCGTTTCCCCAGCCGGTGCAGCTCACGGCCTTCAAACGCTCGCCGGTGACGCCGACCATGTGCGCCGTGCAATGGGTGGGATAGTGCATGGGGGGGAAACCGTACCGCCAGGTTGGTTTTCCATTCTCCAAAATCAAGTCTTCAATACCTGCGTGGCGGTACATGGAGTGAGCGGCGTAGACGGTACCGAACTGCCCTTCCTGGAAAAAGCGGCGTGCCGAGATGGTGTGCTGCTGCCAATAGCCGGTCTCGGCCATCATGTAGGTCAAGCCGGTACGGCGAACGGTATCTACAAGCAAGGCGCACTCTTCCAGGTTCATGGCGGCGGGGACGGCCGAGATGACATGCTTGCCCGCCCGGAGCGCTGCCACCGCGTGACGGACATGGTTGGGGGCTTCGGTGAAAATGCCGACCGCCTCGATATCCTTGCCATCCCGGAGCATGACCTCCAGCGACTCGTAGGGTCGGTCGCACTGATAAACGTTTTGCAAGTGCGTCCGTCGTTCGGGACGGAGGTCGCTGACCCCCGCCACAATGCACTGCGGGTGCTCGTGCCAGTGGAAGGATGCGCCGAATCGCCCTCCCACGATGCCGATGCGGATCTTGCGCTCCGCAGGCTCGGCCGCGTGAACGCTTCGCGCCAGGAAGGCTGCCGAGAGGGTGGCAGCACCGATGGCTTGCACAGCCCGCCGCCGATTGCAGGTCGCGTGACCCATCTTACCCATACCAGAAGCACTGCCCATGCCAACGCCATGATGGTTTTGCATAACGTCACCTCCGGAAATCTGGGGCGGCAGGCCACGAAGTCAAAAAGTTACGCCGCCCGTGATGCCAAAGCTTGTGAGCATTCACGGGGGTCTGTAGAGCGACCACAGAACACCACAATATAGAC
>DYLS01000293.1 GCA_020721965.1 Blastopirellula marina
GCGCCCGGCGCATGGCCAGCGTGTCGTCAATGAACTCGATTATCCTCACCTCTAGCAGTCTGTCGGAGAGCCTCTTTCCTCCAAGGGCAATTCGTGGTAAACTGAGCCCATACCCAGGTCGCTTCAACCACTGACTGCGAGGAGGAACACCCATGGCACGCAAATTCAAAATGGTCAACTACGACGAGTCGCTCCGACAGGTCGTCACGCTTGCAGAGTGCTTACCCCCCAACCACTTGGCACGCTTTATCGTCGGCGTTATCGCCCTGCTGGACTTGAGTGCCATCTACGCGCACTATGCCCCCGTGGGCGGGGAGGCGTTCGCCCCAGAGGTTCTGTTGGGCTTGCTGTTCTACGGCTATGCCACGGGCATCTTCAGTTCGCGCAAAATTGAGCAAGCCACTTATGACTCCATCCCCTTTCGCTTCATCGCGGGGGGATTGCACCCCGACCACGACACCATCGCCAACTTCCGCAAAACCTTTCTGCCGCAAATCACGGAGTTGTTTGTGCAGGTCTTGGTCGTGGCGCATGAGTTGGGCTATCTGAACCTCGGCAACATCAGCCTGGATGGCACCAAGGTGCGCGCGGATGCCTCCAAGCACCACGCGGTCAGCTACGGACGGCTCCTTGAATTGGAGCAGCAACTGCGCGCCGAAGTCGCCGAGTTGCTGGCTTTGGGCGAACAAGCCGACCAGAGGCAGTTGCCCCCAGGGCTGAACTTGGAGACGGAAATCATGTTTCGCCAAGAACGGCTGGTCAACTTGGCGCAAGCGAAAACGGTCTTGGAAGCCCGTGCCCAAGAACGCTATGCGGCGGAGCAAGCCGCGTATGCCGCCAAAGTGCGGCAACGTGAAGAAAAAGCGCAAGAGACGGGACACCCGCCACGGGGACGCGCCCCCCAGCCGCCCACGCCTGGACCGCGCGAGCAGGATCAATACAACTTCACGGATCCCGACTCGCGGATTATGAAGAACCCCACGGACGCCGGCTTCGAGCAGTATTACAACGCCCAAGCGGCCGTGGATCAAGAGAACTTGTTGATTGTGGGGTGCAGTTTGTCGAACCACCCCAACGACACGGCGGAGGCCCTCCCCACGGTGGACACGATTCCGCCCGAGGTTGGGATGCCTGAAGCAGCCGCCTTGGACAATGGCTACTGGAGTCCCGAGACGGTGCAGGCTTTGGCAGCGCGGGGCATTGAGCCTTATATCGCGACAGGGCGCGAGCCCCATCACCGGAGTTGGAAAGAGTACTTTGCTCAGCCGCTTGCCCAACCAGCGGAGGATGCCAGTCCCATTGTCAAGATGGCTTACAAGTTGCAGACGGAGGCGGGACAGGCGCTCTATCGTTTACGCAAGATGACGGTGGAACCTGTGCTTGGCATCGTCAAGGAAGTCTTGGGCTTCCGGCAATTCTCGCTGCGGGGCTTGGTTGCCGTGGCAGGGGAGTGGTGCTTGGTGTGCTTGGCGTTCAACCTGAAGCGCTTGCATGTGCTAATGGCCGGCTAAATGCCGGCGGCGTTTCCGCGCGCCCGCAATCTGGAAAGAAGCCCCGCAGAAGGCAGGTGGCACTCTTGCAGAACGGATGGTTAAAGGAAATTGACCACGTTCTGTCAGGGAGAACTCGCTCAGCGATTCCTCTCCGACAGACTGCTAGGGCCTGGAATTTTGACAAGATACATATGATTACAAAAGTTTCCCGATTCTCTGGTCACATGCAGTAAGCCGGTAGCCCGACCTCGCG
>DYLS01000126.1 GCA_020721965.1 Blastopirellula marina
TGGCAAAATCGTTTTGTCACCGTTCACGGCTGAGCTCTTACGGAAAAGATTAGTGAAACAACGAGAGTTGTTCAGAGGTTCCAGATGTTCCCTGAGTGTGGACCGAAATGTCATTTCGACGAGCGCCAGCGAGGAGAAATCTTAACCTCTAACTGGACTTTTGCAAACTGCTCCCCTCTCCCTCTGGGAGAGGGCCAAGGGGTGAGGGTTTGGTTAAATCAGGCAAACAAGGCAAACCTTTTCGCGACTAATTGCCCACAGGCTAACCCTCTCCTAGGGGCCTAGAGGGGCTTGTGCCCCCAATTTGCAAAAGTCCAGCTCTAACGAGAAGATGTATCGCGTCGCAGGATTTCTCGCTTCGCTCGAAATGACACGGGGACGAGTCGTTTTCGAGAACCCCTGTGAACGACTACCTTGTTTTTGGGATACGGGCGCGGGCCAGAAAACCCTGGCTTCTCCTCGGGGACTGCCGAAAGTCAACGCCGGACATTAAACTCTCTGGAGTGCTTTCTTCGGAATACTCTCTGGAGTGTTTTCTTTGAACCGATGGGCCGCCTGGCGGAAACCTGCGTGGGGTTTTTGCGTGGTTTGGCTGGTTTGGGGTACTGGGATTCGGATATTACGCGTGAGGAGTTTGCCATGCCCGAGCCGCTCGTTTGCGTCAAGAAGAATGCGATTATCACCGGTTGGGACTTCAGCACAGGAGGCGTGAAGTGCCTGGCTTTCGATGTGGCAGGCCAGGTTCTGGCGGAGATTCGCTTGCCCACAGACATCTGGTTCGGGGAAGCCTTGACCAGCGGCATTCGTGAGCTGAGTTTGCTGCAACTGGAGGGCCAGGCCTATGCCTCGGTCCGGGCCATCGCCGCGGAACTGGAACGCCTGGGCCGCCTGAAGGATTGGGTGGCCGGGGGGATCTCGGCCACGCATCATACGGCGGGACGCATCGACGCGCGGGCCGTGCCAATCCGCCGCGCTATTTGCTGGAACGATGCCACCTTGGCCGAATTCCACGCACAGGGCCTGGCACGCCTGGGAGGACAAGACCGGGTACGCGAGCTGATCGGCGGGCCGTGGGCCATTCGATACACCCTCAGCCATCTGGTCAAAGACGAAACGCATCTGGTCCCGGAACTCTGGAAGCGAACCTACCGCGTTTTGCCCCACGGGGCGCTAGCGGCGGGCTACTTGACCGGCAATTTCGACGTGTGCAGCGTCTCCGTGGCGGCCTCCACCGGCATCATGGACCTGCGCTCCAAAAAGTGGCGACGCGAGATGCTCGGCGCCTTGCAGAATGAAGATTACCGCCGCTTGGCCTGGAAGCAGTTGCCGCGAATCGTCGACGCGCATCAGCCCGTCGGAATGTTGCGCGACAGCGTGGCTTGGCAGGCCGGCCTGAGGGGCAGAAGACTTCCGTGGATCTTCCCCACATCCGACGATCAGCAGGCCGGGCTGGTGGGCGGTGGCGCGGTAGACTCCGGCCAGGTCGCTGTGATCTTGGGCAACTCCGCGGTCGTCAATAGCTCCTCCAAGAACCGACCGGAGCGCGGACAGCTCGACGTGATGCGGTTGAATTGGGGCCCCTATCTCTGGATGCGATGTTACAACAACGGCGCCCAGTTCTTGGATCAGGTCGTGGGCCAGAACCCGAATTGGGCCGATTTGGAACGTCAAGCACGGCAGGTACCTCCTGGGTGCAACGGCATCGGCGTGATGCCCTTTGTCCTGCCCGAGCCGTCGCTGGGCGTGGACCGACAGCATACGGGCCTGCGATGGTCCCTGCAGGAGCCGCGCGACCCCGGCCTGCGCTACCGCGCGGCGCTGGAGGCCCTCGCCTATTTGATCGCCCTGGCCGTCGCGAAACATGAGGAGGCGGGACAGAAAATCACTCGAATTACGGTCTCCGGCGGCATTGCCCGCAGCGATTTGATGTGCGAAATCTTGGCCACCGTCTTGGGGCGACCGATCCTGCGGCTCGAGTCCGAGGAAGGACCTGCCTTGGGTGCCGCCGTCACGGCCTTGGCAGCCCTCGAATCGAACCTCCGCAAGGAGAAAGGAATCGCCAAGAAGTTCACCGTGGCTGACGCCGTATCGGCTATGGTCCGCTTTCGTGGGACGATGGCGGGTAACGCGGATTGGGTCGTTCCCTATCAATCCGGCCTGAATCGCTTCCGCGAGGTGCTAGGGCAACTCAAGGCCGGCCAGGCGTCGGGATGACGGACAAAGACTTCGCAGGATTTCTCACTTCGCTCGAAATGACAGGAGGGACGAGCGCCGGCAATGTCATTTCGACGAGCGGCAGCGAGGAGAAATCTTTACCCCTATCGAGAACACTTTTCGCTTCTCAAGATTTCTCGCTTCGCTCGAAATGACAAGAAGAGGAACCGTTTTGCCGGGACGAGAACCCCTGTGAACGATTCCCCGGGCTTTACGGGGAATCGGATGGAGGGGCGGGATCCGGCAGTCTTAAACAATAGAGGTCGCCCTCTTCGGTAGCGGCGAAGATGCGAGTACCGACCACGGCTACCGAGGCCGAGATGCCGCCTCCCAAGTCCAGCTCCCACCGCGTGGCCCCGTCCAATAAACCAAGGCCGTACAATCGCCCGTCCAGAGAGCCGACGACGACCACGGCGTGGGCAAGGTCGTCTTTGGCGGGGCGCACGATGACGGGCGAGGCGTCCACATACCGCCGGGTAGCGAATTTCCAAAGGACTTTGCCCGTCTTATTGTGAAAACAGTAGATGTTCCGGTCGCGGCAGCCTACCACCACATACGGCCCACTCACCGCGGCGGAAGAACGGAAGGCGTCGGCCGGCTCTTCCGCCGGGAATCGCCACAGCTCCTGCCCGCTTTTCCAATCCAAGGCCAATAAGCGGCCGCTCTCCGTGCCCACATACAGGCGGCTGCCCTGGATGGCGGGAGTGCATCCTGTCGGACCCTCGAGGTCGTAATTGCCGCCCTCCTGGCCGCTTTGCACGCGGAGGGAGTGGAGCTTGCCGTCGCAGCCCGCCACGAAAGTGAATCCTTCGGCGCAGGGCGGTTGGCAACGAATTTGGTCGGGCAAGGTCGCCTTCCACACCACTTCGCCGTGCTCTGCATCGAGGCAATAGAGGTTCATGTCCTGCGAGCCGAAGACGACTCGGGCGCGGCCGTTCGTTGGCACGATGTTGGCCGCGTTGTCGATGGTGCCCCCCGCCTCGAATTGCCAGAGCGGTTTGCCGTCTTGCGCGTTCCAGGCGAAGAATTTGCCGTCCACGTCGCCCACATACACCCCGCCCGCATGGATAGCCGCCGGGGCCAGAAAGCCACCCCCGATATCCTGTCGCCAGATGCGTTGTCCCGTGGCGACGCTTACCGCGTAAAAGATGCCGTTGTTTCCACCGACGAAAACCGTCCCGTTGGCCACGGTCGGCGAGGCCGTAAAGCTCTCCTTGTCCGCCGAGTGGACCCATGCGATTTGCGGCATCCGTTCGGCGTTTCCCCAGGCCACGCCGTTGCAGGTCGGCGTGCCGCGAAACAGGGGCCAGGCGTCGCTAGGCGCGGCTTCGGCCGCCGTCGCCGCACCTGTGTCTCGACCGGTGGAGGTCTCGGGTAGCGTGCTTGCTTGGGCATGGTTGGCGGCTGTCTCCCCGGCACGGGACGCTTTTGCCTGGGTTTCCGCGGCGGAGTGGGATGGGTCGGAGGCCATTCGCCGGGATTCCATCGCCTCGGACCGGGTGGTGGAGCCTTGCCCTGCAAAGCAGAAAAGGAATCGCCGGGTGCGGATGAGGAGATCGCCGTCGGCAAAGGCCGGAGTGGCTAGGCAGCGGTCGCCCAAACGGTTTTCGGCGAGCAGCTCCCAGCGATCCTCGGCCCGGACCACAAATACCGTGTCCTGCTCGTTGACGGCGTAGAGCCTGCCGTCAGCCGCCACGAGCGAAGCGGTGAACGTGCCCGAAAGATTGCCCGACCAGATGGTGCGACCGGTGCCGGGATCGTAACACGTGAGGCGTTTTAGATCCGAGAGGACGTAAAGCCGATTGCGATAGACCAGACCGGACGGGATATAGGGGCCGCCGCGGGGGAGCTTCCAAAGCAGGTCGTTCTCGGAAAGTTGGCCGTGACGGCCCAGGGGGACGGCGAAGATCGGCCCATTACGGCCGCTGATACTGAACGCCGTTTGGCCGGCCACGATCGCCGTCGGGCTGACGAGCGGCTCCAAACCGCTGATGGACCACAGCTCGCGTCCGGTCTGAGGATCATAGGAGGTCAAGCAGGCGGTATTCGCTACCTGGCCGCCATTGATCAAGAGTTCGTCGCGATCTCCACCCGCGGTGGCAGCTCGAACCACCAAAGGGGTGGCCCAACCGCCCGTGCTGCGGCGCGGTGTTCGCCAGACTACCTCGCCGTCCGCCCCGCGCAGGGCGATCAGAAACGAATCGCTTTCCCGTTCACACAACTGGATCACCCGATCACCATAAAGCACGGGACTGGAGGCGACACCGTAGATATGTTGTTGCGGGCCGAGGTCGCGGTGCCAAAGCAGGTTGCCAGCGAAATCGTAGCAGAAGAGGCCGGCCGAGCCAAAGAATGCGAACACGCGGCGGCCGTCCGTGGCCGGAGTGGCCGAAGCAAAGCCGTTCTTGGGGTGCGTTTTACCGGAGGCGGCGGCCACCTTTCGCTGCCACAAGGGTTGGCCTGTCCGGCGGTCCCAGGCACCCAAGAACAGCTCGGGCGATCGGCGGTCGCTCGATTGCCAGGTCAGAAAGACGCGATCGCCCCAAACGATGGGCGAGCTGTTGCCTCCCCCGGGCAGCGCGGCCTTCCATCGCAATCCCTGATCGGGACCGAAACGAATCGGGGGCGAACCACCGGGCGCGACGCCTTGGGCGGAGAGACCACGGAAGCCCGGCCAACGATCGAGGGCTTTTCCGGTTTCCAGGGGGTCGCGTGCCAGGGCAGGCCAAGCCACGGCGTCGGGCGAAACCACGGTGCGGCGGCATCCGAGAATGCACAGAATCCCGGCCATCAGCCCGACGAGGAGCGGGGGCAGCCAGCGGCGATGCCCGTGCGCTGGAACGAGATCACTCCAGATGCATCTGCCGAAACGCTGCCCACGGAGACCGGTGGGGGATTGCGATGTGCTAGGATTCCGGAAGCGGCATCTTCCGAACGCGGCCGGCACACCTACCACCAGATCCCTCCCCCTTCCTGGGCGATTTCACCCGGCGGGTCGATAAGACCGGCTCGGCACTGAAGCCGTGACGGCCTGGCTGCAATCGACCCGGCATGGGACTCAGGGTGAATTAGGGTGAATTGTTGGACGGATTCGCCGTGCTGGGCGGACTGCTCAACTGCGAAAGGACCTGCAAGATGCCATTCAAATGCGCCATTCGCGGACCGAATCGGTCCACGAACTCGGTGAACATGAACTCCCCATCCAACAGATTGTCGAAATTGGCGTTGACCTCTTCGGTCAACTGGTGCAAGAACTCCGTTTGCACTCGGGAGAGGCATTCGGCGGCCTCGCGGCACTTCTTGGCCAGGTGCGGGTTCGCTTGACGCCACTGCCCCAGCTCCATCGCCCGTTGACGCTGGGCGTTGCCTACCTGCGTGGTCAGCTCTTCCAGAATCTTCGTTTGCCGCTGCTGTACCAGCAGAATCTGCCGTAACAACAAGGCGATTTCGGCAAGCCCCGTGGATTGGGGCGTCGGTGATTCTGCCGCAGTCTGGGTCACGTCGATTTGAGTGAACAACGGGGGTCTCATCGCTTGCCTCTCGCTCATCGGCGTGCTTGATCTCACTCCTATTACAACCAGTATAGACAGACGCCGTGCGAAAAGTCGAGCATCTGCCTCAAAACTTGAGGAAATCTTTTTGGGTTCTACGGAATGTTTGCCGGTCCGTGTCGTCATAATCGCTACGGTTTAGATTTTGCGGACAACCGTTGCAAGCGTAAAGTCGTGCCTAATTGATTCCGATACTGAGGGAAGCCGTGGAGGAGGGGCCGGTCGCGTCCCGACCTCCTCTCGCGACCGTTCCACCGGACGCCGCTTTCTCTTGATTCCGCAACATTTGAGGTCTCATGAGCGAAAAAACAGAGTGTCACGGGGGGCGTTCACCCCTCGTCCTGGGGTTTCTTTCCGTATTGACTCCCTCCGAGGTCGGCTTCGTGGGGGGCTATCTGGTACTGAATGACGTTGGCCGCCCCTTGGAGTTCCATTGCACGACGCCGGTAAAACCGACTCGTGCGCAGGAAATCCTCTACGGAACGTCGTTGAAGCCATACCTGTTTGCCGAGGCGATTGCACCTGCCTTGGCGGCAAAGGCGAAAAACCAAGCCGCACTGATCTGCGTCGATCAGCGGGAGCTGCTGGATTTCGAGGATCCCAGGGGGACGCCGGTCGCGGGCGTATTTCCAACTTTCAACGGGGGTTTGCCCGATGCAGCTTCACCGAATGCCCTTTCACCCGCTGCTCCTTCCCCCGGTCTAGCTTCACTTGACGCAGATTCACTTGGCGCAGCTTCACCCGATGCCGCTTTACCCATCGAATCGCGTCTGCTATCGCCGGGCGGCTCAGAAGTTGATGGCACCTCTCCGAAGGAATTGCTGGGGGATGGAAGCAGCGCGGTAAGAGTGGCTCGGGGTACGGTGGTTGCGCCAGTCTCGGATGGCGGACGTGGAACGTCGCCGGGAGGTCTTTGGGATGATGGGTCCCGCTCTTGCTCAGCCCTGTCGTCCCGCGCTACCGATGCCCGTTGCGATGCCGCCCTGCCTGCGTCCGCCGCCGTGTCTCCGCCTACGGCCGTGATGGAGTTCGCCAGGGCGCGGGGGGCCGCCCTCGCGATGCAATCCGCCGCCGTGATGGAGCCGCGAGTTACCGCATCGCGCGGTTGGAGCACGTGCAACGGCCTGGAGTGCCGTGAGGCGATGTTTGGCCGTAATCGTTTAGTCTACGCGGCGCACCATCACCCGGCGATTCACCGACTGCTGGCCGATCGGTTGCCGTGGTCCCGTGCCTTGGACCTGTCTGAACCGTTCATGCGGATTCGTGCGGCGATCGAGGAGGCCTTGCGCCGGGGGTGATATGGCGATGTTTTGGTCGGGACTTTTTTTCGGCAAGCAACGGCAGGGTGACCGCCGTCGCCCCTCGCAGGGTTCGAATCAACCGGCAAGCCTGGAATCGCTGCCCGGACCTGCGACCGGGCGCGATTCCCGGAGTGCTGCGTCGATCGGTGTGCAGTCGGCGAGCTTGGGCTTCCGCGTCGAGGTCGTGCCGACGGGCTGGAATGCCGCCCTGCAAAGAGGCTTCTCGTTCACCGTTCAGGCGTGGAAGGCACCGGTTACGCGGGTTCGCGTTTTCACGTTGGGGGTGCCTCGATGTACTGTTACCACGCGGAGCTTTTTCTTCCGGGAGCCGATCCCGACGGGCCGGGACAGCGATGCCATCGAAACGGGGGCGGGGGTTGAGGGAGCCTCTCCCGCCTGGAACGTCTTGTTGCAAAGGATCGCGGAGGGCAAGCGGCAACGGATCGCGCCACCCCAAGATATCATCAAGTTGGAGGACCGGCTGCAATGCCTGCTCCAGCCGTCGCTGGAGTCGCTCCTGATCGAGCGGCGCATGGAGTTTCCCTTCGCGCCGTTTCCGTATCAGTTGGAAGGGGTCGCGTTTCTCTATCCCCGCCAGGCCGCGATTCTGGCCGACGAAATGGGGTTAGGGAAGACGATGCAGGCAATCACCGCCATTCGTTTGCTGGTCCGCAACGGCGAGGCCCGTTCGGTGCTGCTGGTGTGTCCCAAACCACTGGTCTCGAACTGGAAACGGGAATTCGAGCAATGGGCGCCGGAGATCCCCTTGCTCGTCATCGAGGGTGACCAAGGTCGGCGGCGCTGGCAGTGGGAGCAGGCCCAATTTCCCGTCAAGGTCGCCAACTACGAGCTTTTGCCGCGAGATCGCGAGGTCTTGGAATCCGCCGGGCCGGATGGGAGACCCGCCGTGACTTTCGATTTGGTCGTCCTGGACGAATCGCAGCGAATCAAGAACCGCGCCGGGGCGACCAGTCAAGCCGTGCGCAGTATCGTGCGGCGGCGGAGTTGGGCGCTCACCGGGACGCCGGTGGAAAACAGCACCGAGGACCTGGTCGGCATCTTCGAGTTTCTTTCGCCGGGATTCCTGCCCCCCGACATGAAACCCTCCCGGATGGGGCGAACCATCGCGGATTTCGTTTTGCGGCGCACCAAGGATCAGGTCTTGACCGATTTGCCGCCGAAACTCATTCGGGACGCCGAACTGGAATTGACGCCGGAGCAGCGAGAGACCTACAGCCTGGCCGAGAATGAAGGCGTCTTGCGTTTGACGGAAATGGGAGACGCGGCGGCCATTCAGCATGTCTTCGAACTGGTCCTGCGGCTCAAGCAAATCTGCAACTTCGATCCGGTCTCGGGCGCGAGTACTAAAATGGAGCGTTTGGAGGCGGACCTCGAGGAAATCGCCGACAGCGGTCGGAAGGCCATCGTCTTCAGCCAGTGGGTTTCAACACTGGAACAGATTGCCGGGCGACTGGGGCGATTCTCCCCTCTCTTGTTTCATGGCAAGATCCCCTCGGCACGCCGCGACGAAGTGATTCGGCGCTTTCGGGAAGATTCCCGACACGTGGTGCTCTTGATGAGCTACGGGGCGGGAAGTGTCGGGCTGAACCTTCAGTTCGCGAGCTACGTCTTTCTCTTCGATCGTTGGTGGAATCCGGCGGTGGAAGATCAGGCTATCAATCGGGCGCACCGCATCGGCGCGGGGGGGCCGGTCACCGTCACGCGGTTTTTGGCGGTGGACACGATCGAGCAGCGGATCAATGCCGTCCTGGAGGAAAAACGCCGCCTTTTCGAGACCATCTTTTCCGCTGTTCCCGGGCCGCGCAAATTGGCCCTCACGCAGGAAGAAATCTTCGGGCTGTTTGACCTCCATTGCCCGACGCCCGCCGGAGGAAAGGCCAGCCGCGCCGCGTGATGGAAAGGCGGCCGCCCCTGGGTGCCTTTAGCACGCCAGCACAAGATGGTTTGCTTGGCTTACTCTTGCGGTGATGCGACATCACGCGTCGCACGATATGCTACGCACATCATGCAAGCAGGTGTACTTCGGCT
Source organism: Blastopirellula marina (assembly GCA_020721965.1). Lineage (GTDB taxonomy): Bacteria > Planctomycetota > Planctomycetia > Pirellulales > Thermoguttaceae > Thermogutta. The sequence goes on from DYLS01000126.1 coordinate 9,116, forward strand.
GAGACTCAATCCCGCCCCGCTTGCCGGCCGAAAAACAACAGGCGGTCGCGCGCAAAAACAAGGGGGAATCCAGTGGTACGCGGCGATTCTTGGCGATTCAGCGGCCGCGAAAGACCTGGGCAGGGTCTTGCGGGCCGCGAATCCTCGCTATCTTATTCAGCCCTGCCTGCTGCCCAAAGAACCCCGTCCACCGCCCAAAGATTTGGAGCAGGACGGACGGAGTACGTCAAAAAAGAAGAGCTACCCGGCCAGGATTCGAACCTGGAATTAGGGAGCCAAAGTCCCTTGTGTTACCGTTACACCACCGGGTAGCAAGAACCGGGAACGTTGGGCGGACATCGGGTCGCGCCCATTTCGTTCCCACCTCTACCTTTTATATTTACCGCACCCTTCCGGCATCGGCAAGGCCGGTGAGGCTCGCGGGAGATTCCGCCTCTTGCCTACCGGTGCGGGTGCCGGTCTCGCAGCGGGTAGTGCGTCGCCTGGGGAGCGGCATGCGCCTCGCCGTCGGAACGAGTTGGCCGCCGGCTTATTCCGTGCGTTCTTCGTCTTACGACACCTGGCCGCGTTGGGCGTTCGGGCATGGGGAAAGGTGCCGCAATCTAGCAACGATCATACGGCTGCGAACGTCTTGACGGCAAGCCATACCTGGCAAGCACCCAAAAAATCAGCGGCCCGACCTTTCGATCGAGCCGCTTTCGTAGGACCAGGCCTCAGCCGAGTTCGGCAGGAAGGCCGATTTCAATCAAACCGCGTCAGATCGTGCGGCTATCCGAGGGGCTGGGGGCCGCTTGCGCCGGCTTCACGTCGGCTGGGGCGGCTTCCGCTCCCGGAGCGGCACAGGCATCGCAGGCCGGCTCGCAAGCGCGTTGCACTTTCACCGGGCAGCATACCCGAACCGGGACCATCTCGCAGACCACGCGGGGCATGCAGCGGGTGACCGTGCATGGCACCTGCTTCTTCACCCAGCACACATCGCAAACCGTCTTGGTGCACGTGACCGGCTTTAGCACACGGCAAGGTACCGTCTTCACGCACGTCGTCGGCACCATCTTGCAGACGGTGTAGCTGCAGGTCTTGACGCACTGCTCAGGTACCATCTTGCAGACCTTGTACGTGCAGGTCTTGACGCGTTGTTCGGGTACCATCTTGCAGACCTGGTAGGTGCAGGTCCGTTGCTCGGGTACCCATTTGCGGACCTTGTAGGTGCAGGTCTTGACGCGTTGTTCGGGCACCATCTTGCAGACGGTGTAGGTGCAGGTCTTGACGCGTTGCTCGGGCACCATCTTGCAGACCTGATAGGTGCAAGTGCGCTGCTCGGGTACCATTTTGTAGACCTTGTACGTGCAGGTCTTGACGCGTTGTTCGGGCACCATCTTGCACACAGTGTAGGTGCAAGTGCGCTGCTCGGGTACCATCTTGCAGACCTTGTACGTGCAGGTCTTGACGCGTTGTTCGGGCACCATCTTGCAGACGGTGTAGGTGCAGGTCTTGACGCGCTGCTCGGGAACCATCTTGCACACAGTGTAGGTGCAAGTGCGTTGCTCGGGTACCATCTTGCAGACCTTGTAGGTGCAGGTCTTGACGCGCTGTTCGGGAACCATCTTGCACACGGTGTAGGTGCAAGTGCGTTGCTCGGGTACCCATTTGCAGACCTTGTACGTGCAGGTCTTGACGCGTTGTTCGGGCACCATCTTGCAGATGGTGTAGGTGCAGGTCTTGACGCGCTGTTCGGGAACCATCTTGCACACGGTGTAGGTGCAAGTGCGTTGCTCGGGTACCATCTTGCAGACCTTGTAGGTGCAGGTCTTGACGCGCTGTTCGGGAACCATCTTGCACACGGTGTAGGTGCAAGTGCGTTGCTCGGGTACCCATTTGCGGACCTTGTAGGTGCAGGTCTTGACGCGTTGTTCGGGCACCATCTTGCAGACGGTGTAGGTGCAGGTCTTGACGCGTTGCTCGGGCACCATCTTGCAGACCTGATAGGTGCAAGTGCGTTGCTCGGGTACCCATTTGCAGACCTTGTAGCTGACCGTCTTGACGCACTTCTCTGGGACAATCTTGCAGACCGTGCAAGGCACCTTCTTTACGCACGTCTCGCGGACGTACTTGACGCAGGTCGCCGGGCATTCCTTGACCACGGGGACCCAAACGCGACGGCAGACCTTGACAGGCGGGCACTGGACCTGGACCTTCTTTACCTGCCCAGGATCATAGTAGGCCCGGCAGCTCGTGGCCTCCCATTTCCACTCGCCCGGTTCGCGGACGCACTTGGTGACCACGGGACCCGGCTTTTCCACGACCTGCGTCTCCCATCGCCCACTGCATACCTTCACCATTTTGGTTTCGTGCACGGGCTTGCAGACGGAGTACGCGACCTCACGCTCGCGGGTCTCGTACACTCGCCGATAGACTGTGTAGGCCACTTCCTTGGTGCGGGTTTCCCAGACCGGCTTGCAGACGGTGTAGGTCCGAGTACGGGTCTCGTAAACCGGCTTGCAGACGGTGTAGTGGATGTCCCGGGAGCGGGTTTCGTA
>DYLS01000294.1 GCA_020721965.1 Blastopirellula marina
GGAATTCGGTTCGTGACCCGGCGGGCAATTCGGTTGAACTCGTAACCCGAGGTCTGTGGGGGTTGCCGTCTGGCTGGTGAGAGCACCGGTGAAACGAAACGCTGCAATGATGAAGTACCTGTTGTGGTTCCTCGGCATTGTGTTGACCGCGGTCGGGGTCTCGGACAATCCCATGCTCTTGATTTTCCCGATGTGGATCTTCACCTACCTTCTCCGGGAGCCATTGAGGTGGATGGTCCGAGGCGTTTCGTCCAGCGTGTCGTTTATTGGCTTTGGCGTGTTCTTCGGACTGCTGACCGAGGTTTTCGCCATCATCAACAACCGTTCGTTGCCACCCGAGCAGCGGATACTGCTCAGCCCAGACCCGATACTGGATCTGGTCTACGGCCTCTTCTACTACTCGCTGCTCATCGTGACGTGGTACGTCCTCATCATGGCGTTTACCTACTCGAAGACGGAAGTATTCGTCATCACGGGGATTTACGGCATTTTCACCGAGGAGGTGGGGCAGGTCTTCATGCGGATCTTCACGGTTCCGGTGATCGGCCTGCTCTACGCCATCGTCGTCTCGTTCGTCTACGGGATCTTCCCAATGCTGGCTTACATGATGAGCGAGGAGAAACTCGGAGCGAAGCGGGCCAATGTGGTGGTCCGTTTCCTGGTGGCTGCACCGGCCTTGTTCGTGGAGTGGGCTGTGTATGGCCTCTTCATCTTGCCAGCCCTGAAACGAGTCTTCCAGTAGAGTGGTAATCCAAGACGTGAGGATGCAGACAAACGTGACCACCTCTGCTGCCGATGATGCCGACACCCCGGACCTGGGGACAGATCGTCCGTCTCGGAGAATTCGTCTGTTCTTCTGGGTGATCCTGGGAGCCTTCTCGGTGTTCTTCGCCGAAGTCAGCGTGTCACGCAGTGCCGCGCGCGTTTGCACGACGGCCTCGGCAAGCAGGGCCAGCACCTGCTCCTGGAGACTGCCTCGCTGGTGGCCGTCCACCTCGCCCACGACTTCCAGGTGAGTCGTCTGCGCGTCGGTGGCGACCAGTTCCAGGTACACCGGCGGAGAGTTCCGGGGAGACACAACGGATGAACGCGAATCGACCAATCACCGGCGCCCTCTTGGCCGCCGTAGTCCTCTTGCCGCTCGTTGCCCCGGCGCCGCGCTGGGCGAACCGCTCCGGCTCGAAAGCCCGACACTCCGGGTCGAAATCGACGCCAAGACCGGCGGCTGGTCGCTCCTGGACAAAGGAGCCGGCGTGCGGTGGCCGTCGCAAGGCATGGCAAGCCCCGGGACGGCCAAGGGATTCGAGGGCGATTTCCGCCAGGAGACGGCCGACGCGAAGAGCGTGCGGCTGGTCCGGTCCGGCGGGGCGGCGGTGGTTTTCGAGTTGGTCGACGAAGGCCGCTCGCTCGGGCGCATGCACAGGTGTCAGGAACCGTTTATGGCGAGCAACAGGGCGAAAGAACGGTTCCTGACACCTTTGGTGCCCCTCGTTCCGCACCCCCCTAATGAGGTTTCGTCTTCAGCCTAGTTTTCACGTGGTTTTCTGCGTTTCGGCCTTAGGGCGTTTCCTTGCGGCCGTGCGCGGGCCGTTGACGCCCGTCGCGTCGCTGGTGCATTCCGCCCTTGTTTTCCCGAGAAAAGGTGCGGGTGGGGTGCCAACCTTGTTCGAGGGGTGCGGAGTGTGAGTAATTATTGACAAGGCGGGCGAGAGGTGTTCTCCTCGGGGGATGGCGAGGTTGGCG
>DYLS01000295.1 GCA_020721965.1 Blastopirellula marina
CGAATTTTCAGTTTCATAGAAATTCCATTGCGCAGGCGAAGATATTTTTTCCTGTGCGGTTCATGTTTTTACAAGCCCAAGGCGCGTGTCAGCGCGTCTATCGTCGCCGGGAGCGGGCGCGGCAGTTCTCGCCGCGCCATTGCCGTGTCGGGGTCTTTCAACCCGCTGCCGGTCAAAATGCAGACGATGCGCGCGCCGCGCGGCAAACGATTTTCACGCGCGAGTTGGATGATCCCGGCGACGCCCGCCGCCGATGCCGGTTCGCAGAAAACGCCCTCGCGCTCGGCGAGAAAGTGGTACGCCGCGAGGATTTCGTCGTCGGTCACTGCTTCGATCAAGCCGCCGGATTCATCGCGCGCGGCGACCGCGCCGCGCCACGACGCCGGATTGCCGATGCGAATCGCCGTCGCAACCGTCTGCGGATTCTCAATCGGCGCGCCGCGCACGAGGGGCGCCGCGCCAGCGGCTTGAAAGCCAAACATCTTGGGCAATTTCGATTTGCCCGCGCGATGATACTCGGTAAAGCCGCGCCAGTACGCGGTGATGTTGCCGGCGTTGCCGACCGGCAGCGCGACGCAAAGCGTCTCCGACACATCGCCGAGCGCGTCCACGATTTCGAACGCGCCGGTCTTTTGTCCTTCGATGCGGTACGGGTTGATCGAATTGACCAGCGTAATACTTGCCCCGCCAGGGGTTGAGCCCGGCTCCGCGAGTTCGCGCGCGAGTTTGAGCGCGGTGTCAAAATTTCCCTCAATCGGCAGGACGCGCGCGTGATGCATCATCGCCTGTGCAAGTTTGCCGAGCGCGATTTTGCCGGCGGGAATCACGACCGCGCAGGTCAGCCCGGCGCGCGCCGCGTACGCCGCCGCGCTCGCCGCGGTGTTGCCGGTGGATGCGCAGATGACCGCGCGTGCACCTTCCTCGACGGCTTTCGCGACCGCGACGACCATCCCGCGATCCTTGAACGAGCCGGTCGGATTGCATCCTTCGAGTTTCAAGAAAACTTCCGCGCCGGTTTCGCGCGACAGCGCCGGAGCGGCGATGAGCGGCGTGTCCCCTTCACCCAGAGTGAGTAGGGGGGTGTGGGAGGTGATGGGGAGATGGGCGCGGTAGGTGGTGAGTAGATTTTTCACGATTACCAACGACCGTCACGACTTGGTATGTTGCTGTTGAGAGGAGGCGGTTCGCCGAATTCCTTTACATACTTTTTGATGGATTTCTCTTCCAATGCATCCAGTTCAGACTCCCTGACTCGACAATATGAGTACTCATATTGTCTAGTACGATATTTCGCCAAAAGCGAGGTGTGTTTTTCCAGAATATGCAGAAAGTTGGCTTCGGAATGACCAACTCCCTTTTCCAAGCCTCTTTTGAAATTTTTGCGACGCCTTTCCATATTGGTGGTTTTGCCAATGCAAAGCAATCCGTCGTCGTCGGAACCGAAGAATCTTTGGATAGAGATCGGATTCCCCGAATCATCACACAGACGGATTCTATAAATTGCAGGACCGTTGCAGTTTGCTTCTTGGGTTATTCTTCTCCACGCTGACCAGTTATACTTTTCCCCCATTTGTTGCCTCCTGCGAGTCTCCACCAAAAACCTTCGTCCACTGTCCACTGTCCCACTGTCCCACCGTCCCAGTGTCCACGGCTACGCGTCCACCGGCTTTCTTGGCTCCGCCTTACCAACCGACTCGCCGAGCAAGCGCGATTTCTGGTACGCCGCCCACACCGCTTTCGAC